>CALVAF010000097.1 GCA_944325475.1 uncultured Helicobacter sp. | reverse complement strand
GCCCTGTGCTTGCACTTTTGCAATTCTTCTAACAACGATATTTTCGCCGATTTTTGCAATTTGTGTTTTGAGGTATTCTTCAAATTTTGCACCATCTAGGCTTAGCGTGTGGAGTTCCTCTGTACTTGAAATATTGGAATTTTGCACCATCGCAATGGTTTTTGCGCTAAGTTCTTTGAAGCCTTCATTTTTAGCCACAAAGTCTGTTTCAGAGTTAATCTCTACCATACTTGCTTTTTTGAAATCGGGTGAAACTTGAATGCTAATGCTCCCTTCAGCAGCCACTCTATCAGCTTTTTTAGCCGCTTTGCTTAAGCCTTTTTCGCGAAGGTATTCGATGGCTTTATCAAGGTCTCCATTGGTCTCTACTAGGGCTTTTTTGCAGTCCATCATGCCTGCATCGGTCATTTCTCTTAGTTGTTTGACAAGCTGTGCGCTAATTTCTGCCATCTCTCACTCCTTATTCTTCAGTATTTTCTGTGAAATCTTTTTCTTTGATTGATTCTTCTTGCATTGCCTCTTCAAGCACTTCTTGTTTTTCTTCTTCAGTCACTGGCTCTGCAGTTTCGTTGTTTTCTAAGACTTCGCCTCCAGCAATGGCTCTTCCTTCAGTGATAGCTTCTGCAATTTCTTTGCAGAAAAGCTGGATAGAGCGGATTGCATCGTCATTTCCGGGGATTGGGTAATCCACCATATCAGGGTCGCAGTTTGTATCTAGTGGTGCAACGACTGGAATCCCAAGTCTTCTTGCTTCAGCCACGGCGATTTTTTCTTTAGCCGCATCGATGACAAAAATCATATCTGGTGCTTTTTTGAGTTGTCTTACCCCGCCAAGATATTGGGTGAGTTTCTCTTTTTTTCTTTGAATCATAAGTTTTTCTTTTTTGGTAAGTAAGTCAATTTGTCCGCTTGATTCCATTTCCTCGATGATTTCAAGCTTACGGATAGATTTTCTAATAGTAGAAAAGTTAGTTAGCATACCCCCAAGCCAACGATAATTCACATAAGGTGCATTCACGCTTTGAGCATATTGTTTGAGTGTTTCGCTTGCTTGCTTTTTGGTCCCCACAAACATAATGGTTTTGCCTTCAGCTGCGGCGTCTCTTACGATATTGTAAGTGTAGCGGAAGTAGCGTAAAGTCTTTTGCAAATCAATTATGTGGATATTTTTTCTCACGCCAAAAATAAATTTTTTCATTTTTGGATTCCAACGTCTTGTCTGATGCCCAAAATGCACTCCGCATTCTAAAAGATCTTTCATTGTTACCATAGTTTTTCTCCTATTTTATGTTTTTGGTTTTCCCTCCACGCTCCTTAACAAAGCCCTAATACTAAGGTTTTGCAACCTAAACCTAGGATTAGCGTGTGTGAGTTGATAAAAATAAAAGCTTGGGATTATAGCAGAAAAATTTTAAATTAGAGTTTAAAAAAAGGATAAAATAATGGGGTTTGATTTTTGGCTTTGGGGCTTATGTTCTAAAAAATTGAATCAATTTTTAATGGAGTTTGAGTTGGGGTAATTTTGGGAATTATCTGTGATTGCTAGGTGGCATTTAGCTGGCTTTTTTGTCTTGAGTTTTGGGGAAAAGCTAGAATGAAGCTAAAATGAGTCGGTTTGTGGAGTGCATAAGGCTAAAAGGAGCCTTAAAAGCAGGGTCAATCTGATTTGGCAAATCAGATTTGACAATTAGAGCTTTTAGGGATTTAGCAGGTTTTGTTCTTGCATGGCTTGGATAATGTCATGATATCCGCTTAGGGCTTTTTGGTCGCATAAAACCCATTCATTTAGCCCTTCAAGCTTCATCATTTGCGAAATTTGTGTGTCATTTTTGAGGGTGTTTTGGGATAGCATCATTGCCACAAACGCCTTTTTTAGCCCTTCATCAAAATCCTTTAGCGAAGTGAAATTGCAATGGCAATAATCCGTGCTGGCATAGAAGCTTGAGAGTTCTGGATAAGTGCCTTCTTGCATGATTCTTGCCCAAGTGGTTGAGCCAATCGCTCCTGCATCGAGCATTCCTGCTTTGATAGCCTCTAGCACATCAAATTCGCTTCTGCCCGTATCGCCATGCTTACCCACATCGCTATTATAGCGGATGATAGAAACAGCGTTACTGGAAGTTTGGGGTGCAGGGAGATTTTGTGCTAGAGATTCTTGAGTTTCTAGCCCCTCTTTTTGTAGATAAAAAAGAGGCATAATCGCTGCTTGTGCAGAATCCAAACTCCCAAGCCCAAACTTTTTGCCCTTTAGGGCTTGCAAACTGGAAATCTTGTCTTTGCTAACAAAAATACTTTTAAAACCAATGTCTGTATCCCGCATTAAAAGTGCTTCCACCCCATTGTTTGTAGCAAATTTGGAGCGAACATAGGCGACATTGGTATTCCATGCAATATCAATTTTTTTGTTTAAAAGCCATTCTACCTGCCTTTCATAATTGCTAAAGAGCACATAATCTAGGCGAATTTCGCCTTTGAAATAATGGTTAGCATAATCCCTAATGGTATCCCAAATTGGCACGATTTGCGGTGCATACGCCACCGCACCGACTAAAATATTTTTCATTTTTCATCCTTTCTTTGTGATAGCACCACCAAGCCAAATTTTTAGCACATCAAGGCTTGGTGCCATAACTTGACTTGCCATAGCATCCCTTAGATATTGTTCTAGCGGTAAGTGTTTGCTATAAGCTTTTCCTCCACCAAGTCGCATGGCAAGTTCGCAAATCTCCATAACAAGGTGGGTGGCGTTGATTCTGCAAGCAAAGATTTTAAGCGGGGCATCACTTGCACCACTATCAAATGCTCTTGCAGCTTCTCTAACCAGTGCGATTTGGCTTTGTGTTTTGGTGTAGAGTTCGGCTAGATGCACCCGCACAAGTTCATTATCAGCTAAATCGCTACCATTAGAATATTTGCGCTCTAAGCAATGGTTGAGGGCGCATTCATAGGCTGCCATTCCCACTCCGCTATAAACTGCACCAAGCCCGGTTACAAAATACACCGCCACAAGATTAATTTGATTCTCCCCATCACCTTCAATCCCAAGTAAGCAATTCTCTTCATCTAACTCTACTTGATTAAATTGCACGGGTTTGGAGACATTGCCCCGCATTCCAAGTCCATTCCATACGCCCTCTTCATGGGTTAGGGCAGGGTGATTGCTAGGGACAATCCAATTGTTTTTCTTTCCCTCTAGTTTGCAAGAGTTGGTATAGGTTAGGTAATAATTAGCCTGTTGTGCGGAGGTTACAAAGCTTTTTCTACCCTCTAAAATGCGTTTTTCGCCCCTTTGTGATTCAACAATATCTGGATTGATAAAGTGTGTCCCAGAGCCACTTTCGCTATAAGCTAATGCAAGGCTTGCCTCGCCTTTTGCAATTTTGGGTAGATAGAGGGATTTTTGGTGTTCTGTGCCATAGTGTGCCATACAAGCAGTGGCGACATTGTGCATCATATAGCAAAGTGCCGCTGAAGCGTTGAATCGTGCTAG
This sequence comes from uncultured Helicobacter sp., assembly GCA_944325475.1. Classification (GTDB taxonomy): domain Bacteria; phylum Campylobacterota; class Campylobacteria; order Campylobacterales; family Helicobacteraceae; genus Helicobacter_D. The sequence continues at coordinate 10,661 of CALVAF010000097.1, read as the reverse complement.
ATGATAGCAAGCTTCTACATGGGTAAGATTCCCACCTTGCAAACCACCATATTCTTTGGGGATTAATAATCCCATAAAGCCTTGTTGTTTTAAGGCATCATAAGCTTCTTTTGGGAATCGTGCCTCACAATCGATTTCTTGCGTGTAAGGGGCGATAAATTCCTGTCCTAGCTTTTGGATTTTTGATTCTAAATTTTGTAAATCTAACATTACCTTTCCTTTTATATAAATTACATAAAATTAGGTGTGTGGGAGTGACTTAAATCCCTTGCAAGATCTTCATCAATCCCACATTCCATTAATCTTTTTGTGCGATTTTTTTCCATTTTTTGTTTCAAGTCTAGCACCGCCTCAAACCCCAATGCAATGTTTTTTTCTGTTTTAGCAGATAATAATGCCATAGATTCAAGTAGCAAAGAAGATTCATTGCTTTGGGAATCGAGGTAGTTTTTTCGTCTAAAGACAGCTTCTTTTAAAATCTCAATTTTTGCAGGATTTTTTGCAATGGAGTTTTTAATGTGATTTATTCCATAAGCAACATGTCTTACCTCATCGCGTCTTGCTAGATTTAGCAATTTTGCACTCTGCAAATCCCCCAAGTCTTCAAAGCAACCTTCAAGGAATCGCAAAAGGTCAATAAAAGTCCCCTCGCCCATAACATGTAGCAAAAAGCTAGATTTAAAATAGTCTTTTTCAGCCCATAGGCTATAAAGGCTTTGTTGCGTGGTTAGCGTGGAGTATTGCACTCCAAGCCCTGTGGCATTGGCTCTTTTGATAAATGATTCGATGTGTCGTGCTTCATCGCCAATAATGCTTGAGAGCACCAAAGGGGTGGCGGTGAAAAAGGGTGAAATTTGGGCTAAGAATTGGCTTGGAATATAGAGAGCTGAAAATTCATTTTCGGTTAAATAAGTCATAATCTGTGCGATTGCAAACTCGATTTTAGAATCAAATTGTGGAATCTCCTTCCATTGAATGTCTGTTGAGGCATTCCATTGTGCCTTTTTTGCGTCCTCATAGAGTTGTGCCATATTGCCTGAATCAATTTCGTTTTTGTGATTAAGCGGGAAATGGTATTGTGGGCTTGCTAACTCGATAGACACGCCATTTGGAGCAAGTCCTTGATGAGGTGGAGAAAGCAGGGAATTTGGGTCAAATTCCATAAATTTTGTGGGGGATTTTTTCTCTAAGAGATAAGCAAAGCTTGAATGATTAGCATTGCAAAGTGGAAACTTCTCTAAAAATAATTCCCCCTTAAATCGACTCCATACAATCAAGTCATTATCCAAATTATCATATTGGCTGATAACTTCGATTAAATCGCCTTTAGAGGAAAGTAAAAAAGCATTTTCAAGCCGCATAAAAAAGAGAGGACCTGTTGGGATTGTACCCATAAAAACGCAGGATTTTTGTTGCATTTTAATAACCTAATTTTAAGTTACAGACAAGATAAGGAGACTTGTTGCCTTTCACACGGAAAGTTTTATAAAAGCGGTTATGGTATAGCTACTTTGCTTAAAGTTTTATAAAATTTATTTACAGCCACAAATTATCTAATAATCGCACCCCTTCAACCTTTGCGACAACTAAAATAAGTGTGGAATCTTTTTGTATCCTTGGAATCTCTTGGAGATTTTTATCCACAATCACGAAATATTCCACTTCCAAGCCCTCTGATTCCTCACCCTCTAAAACCTTTAGGGCAGCTTGTTTGATTTTAGTTGATTCTATCTCACCTTGCATAATCATTTTGGTTGCGGCATTGAGAGATTGGGAGATTTTTAGGGCTTTGGTTTTGCCCTCTTGACTTAGATAGGCATTGCGTGAGCTAAGGGCTAAACCCTCTTGCGTGCGGACAATCGGACAGGGGACAATTTCTATGGGTAAAAACAAATCTTCGACCATTTTTTGAATGATAAGAAGTTGTTGGGCGTCTTTTTTGCCAAAAAAGGCTCTGTTAGCTTGGGTGAGATTAAAAAGCTTATGCACGACTTGCAAGACACCATTGAAGTGATTAGGACGGGTTTTGCCATCTAGCGTGTTTGCCATAGAATGAGGGGCATTAAAGGTGGTTTGGAGGTTTTTAGGAAGAGGGTAGATTGCTTCAATTTCAGGCATAAAAACAATATCCACATTGGCTTTTTGACAAATGCTTAGGTCTGCTTCTTTTTTGCGTGGGTATTTGTCAAAATCCTCATTAGCTCCAAACTGCGTAGGATTGACGAAAATCGAAACAATCGTGCAATCACAAGATTCTTGGCTGTTTTGGATGAGCGAGAGATGCCCATTGTGTAAAGCACCCATTGTGGGGACTAATCCGATAATATGGTTGGGGTTTTGGACTTTGTAGTGGCGGATAAAAGCACGCAATTCTTGTGTGGTTGTGAAAACTTGCATAAAAACCCTCTTTGATTATAAAATTTGTTTATCAAATAAAAGGTAAAATTATACTACTTTTTTCTTGTGAGATTATTTGATAAGTTATTTGGGGAATTTACAGAGAGAATATGGCTTTGTGGAGAAATTTTATAAAATTTTCAAAAAACTTCGTTACAATTAAAACAAAAAGATGGTGTGCCATGTCAAATCAAGATTTTTTAATCAAACAAGTTTTAAAGGAAGCAAAAAGTATCGCTATTTTGGGGCTTTCGCCTGATGAGAGTAAGCCAAGTAATGAGGTTGCTAGATATCTTTTAGAGCAAGGTTATAGGGTGATTCCTATCCATCCAAAAGGTGGAGAGATTCTTAGAATCCCTATTTATCGCTCTTTGCAAGAGGCATTTAGAGCAGAATCACAAAAAGGCGGAATTGACATTTTAGATATTTTTCGCAAAAGTGAGGCGATTTTTGAGATTGCTAGGGAAGTCTTAGAGTTAGAAACAAAGCCCAAATGTATATGGGTGCAGCTGGGGCTTCAAAGCTCACAATCTAAAGAGATTTTAGAAAATGCAGGTAGGATTTATTTTGAAAATTTATGTATTAAGTTAGAACATCAAAGGTTAGTGAAATGATTCCTTTGGCAAAAATTATGGATGCGAGTCGTCGGTTAAAAGGTGTTGTGGAACACACAAAACTTGCTTTTGCACCCAAACTCAGCCAAATTAGAGGGGCAAAAGTCTATGTCAAGCAGGAAAATTTGCAAAATACGGGGTCTTTTAAGTTGCGTGGAGCATTTAACAAAATCTCTTCGCTAACAAAAGAGGAGCGAGAAAAGGGCGTGATTGCCTCAAGTGCTGGGAATCACGCACAAGGAGTTGCTTATAGTGCGAAGTATTATGGGATTAAAGCAGTTATTGTAATGCCTGAATCTACTCCTTTATTAAAAGTAATGGGTGTAAGAGAGCTTGGAGCAGAAGCCGTTTTGTATGGAAATAATTATGATGAAGCCTATGCCTATGCTATAGAATACGCACAAAAAAACAATCTGCATTTTATTCACCCTTTTGCTGATGATGAGGTGATTGCAGGGCAGGGGACGATTGCTTTAGAGATGATAGAGGACCAAAATAATCTTACAACCCTTGTTGTTCCTATTGGCGGTGGAGGGTTGATTGCTGGGGTGGCAGCAGCTTATAAACAAATGCTACCAAGCGTTAGAATCATCGGAGTTGTGGCACAAGGTGCGCCTGGAATGTATCATTCCTTTTATAAAAGGGCGATTCAAAAAATCAAATCAGTGCGGACGATTGCTGATGGAATCGCGGTGCGCGATGTGAATGAGAAAAATTTTGATTATGTTTTAGAGAGTGTTGATGAGATTGTAATGGTTGATGATGAGGAGATTGCTAATGCGATTTTGTATTTGCTAGAGAAGCAAAAGCTTGTTGTGGAGGGGGCTGGGGCGAGTGTCGTGGCAGCACTTTTGCACCATAAGTTTAAAATCAACGAGAATGAATCAGTGGGGTTGATTCTAAGTGGGGGCAATATTGATGTAACCATGCTTGGAGTGATTATTGAAAAAGGTCTAGTGCGTTCTCACCGCAAAATGCGCTTTAGTGTGGTGCTTGTGGATAAGCCTGGAAGTTTGCAGTCATTGAGTAATCTACTATCCAAACTTGGGGCAAATATTGTTAAAATTGACTTTGATAGGACTTCAACTTCTTTGGGTTATGGTGATGCCAATGTCGTGGTGATGCTAGAGACTAAGGGCAAAGAGCATCAAGAGGAAATCCGCACAGAGCTATATAAAAATGGCTATGAATTTATAGAAATGTAGGTTTTGGTGGAGAGAGAAAGAATATATCTTTATTTATTTCTTATTTTATTGGTGGATTTTTGCCTACTTTTTTGGGTGGGGAAGAATCTTAGCGTTAGCTTTTATGAAGTCCAAACATTTGCTTATCCGCAAGATTTTGCTGGGTATTTTAGTAAGCTTAGTATTGGTTTGTTTGGGGCAAGTGATGTGGGGCTTAGAAGCGGATTTTTGGTTTTGCATTTGTGTAATGCGGTTTTGATGTTTTTTCTTGCAAAAGACTTTTTGAAGCGTCCTAGCGATGCGATTTTTTGTGTGTTGCTTTTTTTGCTTTTACCCGGAGTGAATGCGGGTGCAATTTTGGTTTCTAATAGCGGAGTTGTGATTTTTTTCACATTGCTTTTGTGTCTTTGGCACCAAAAAACACACAAGATTCCTTATTGGCTTTTGTTTCTTATGGCTTTTGTGGATAAGAGCTTTTCGCTGGTGTTTTTGGCTTTGATTTTTTATGGAATCACACATAAGAATACTTTTTTGGTGCTGGTGTCTTTGGTGCTTTTTGCGGTGAATATGTATTTGTTTGATTTGGGTATTGGTGGGCATCCTGAAAGCCATTTTGTGAATGTTATTGGGCATTTGCTTTTGATTTTTTCGCCTTTGGTATTTTTGTATTTTTTGTATATGATTTATCGGTTTGCAAGCTCCAAAACTAAGCCGTTGATGTGGTATATTATTGTGGTGGCTTTGAGTTTTATTTTTGTGTTTTCGTTGCGTCAGAGGGTGGAAATTGAATCTTTTGGGGCATTGTTGATGGTTGGGATTCCATTGATGATGCGTTTGTATTTTTCGGGGCTTAGGGTGCGATTGCCAGAGTTTAAGGGGCGGTATAAAATTCCTTTTAAGCTGACTTTGCTTGTTTTGCTGTGTATGGTGGGCTTGTTGGTTTTTTCTAAACCTCTATTTGTTGTGCTAAAAGATGGGGAGAATCACTTTGCTTATCAGCATTATATTATACAGGAGTTAGCTAGAGAGCTTAAGAAGCGCAAGATTGCAGCAGTGAGGGCTGAAGCAAGAATGCAAGAGAGATTGCGGTTTTATGGGATTAAAGTAGGAGAGAGGCGGCTTGTGGCGATTCCTATGGGGGATTCTGTGGATTTGGTTGCAAAGGCTTCTGGAATAATTCCTATTGTCTATTATGGTAAAGAGGTTGCGAGGTTTTATGTGGAATAGGGCGTTTAGTTTGTTTGAGATTCTGCTCGTTTTGGCAATTTTGGGGATTTTGGGTGCGGTGGGCTCTATGCTTTATCCGCAATCCTCTTTAAATCTTGCTCAAGAGCAGATTATCAATCATCTTAATTACACGCGATTCTTGGCTTTAAATACTTCTAAGGATATCACGCAAAGCTTGTTTTGTCAGAGCGATTTTTGTCAAGAGGAGCGGGAGCGGTTTGAGGAGAGTTATTGGAGGCTGCAGTTTGCCAAACTTAAGGATATTGAATGGGCGTATTCTATTTTTAGTGATAGCGCAAGGAGTGCAAGGACAAAAAATTTTGATGATAGACCTATGGATTCTTTTGAAGTGGCGAGGGATTCTCTAAGTGGGAAGTATCTTAGTGTCTATACTTACACTAACACACGCTTTGCAAACACTCTAAGGGAGGGGGATTTGTCGATTTCTAAGCGATATGGTGTGAGTGCGGTGCAAATGTCTGGGGGCTGTGGGAATCAAAGTGGAGGCAGACTTTTGTTTGATTCTAAGGGGTTTTTGCGATGCAAAAAAGTTAGAGAAAAGGTAAGTTTGCCAAGTGGTGAGGTGGTTTTGGAGTTGAGTGACCGCTTTGGGGCATCTTTGAAAATCTGTATTTTTGAGAGTGGGCTGGTGAAAAAATGTTAAAATTTATGTAAAATTGTGCTACAATAAGAAAATATTTTTAAGGTTTGCAAAATTAAGACAGAGATTAAAACGACAGAAAAAAGTAAAATTGCTAAAAAATATTTTGGACAGAATTTTTTGCAAGATGAAAATGTTTTATCGCAGATTGTCCAATCCATTCCCAAAGAGGCTTTGAAATACGAATTAATCGAGATTGGGGCTGGCTTAGGTGATCTAACAAATAAGCTATTAAGCTTAGGAAATATCACTGCTTATGAGGTTGATAGGGAGCTAGTTCCTTACTTAAAAGAGCGTTTTAAAGTTGCCTTTGAAAGTGGGCAATTAAAGCTTGAAATCGGCGATATATTAGAGATTTGGAAGGGGGAGAGTTTAAGGAGCGAATCTTATTTTCTTATCTCCAATCTGCCTTATTATATTGCAACTTTGTTGGTGATTAAAGCGATTAAAGACCCATTGTGTCGAGGCTGTGTTGTGATGACACAAAAGGAAGTTGCCTTAAAATTTTGTGCGATTCAAAATCAAAGTGATTTTGGTGCTTTGAGTGTTTTAGCCCACAGCATTGGGGAAGTAAAGATGCTTTTTGAGGTCCATCCAAGTGCTTTTGTGCCACAGCCTAAGGTAACTTCAGCGGTATTTTTGATAATGAAAAATCAGAACTTACCGCAGGAATTTTTAGCGCATTTGGAGGATTTGCTAAAGATTGCCTTTAACGCCCCAAGAAAAACGCTTTTTAATAATCTCTCTAAGGTTTATCCCAAACAAAAAATTTTGGAAGCTTTAGAGGAGCTAGGAATCAAACCAAATAAGAGACCGCACGAGCTTGATACAACCGATTATCACCGACTTTTGAAATTATTATAAAAGGCGGATTGTCATGGAAGAAAAAGAAATACAAAACACACCTTTACAAGAGGCGTCAAACATGCAAAAAGAGCCAAATAAAAGGCGGTTTAAACCAAGAAATAGCTCACAAAACCACTTGCAAAATGAGGAAAAACAAGGGCAAAATGGGCAGTACCGCCATCATTCGCGATTCCCTAAAAAACCACAAAATGCTGCACAAGGTGAGCAGCGGGAGCAGCGATTCCGCAATAAAAATATGGGAAGTAAAGAAACAAGCCATTTGGAGTTAAGAAAAGCAGTAGAGGTGAATGCAAAAGTGCATCAAAATTCACTCACCACCCATTCTCAGACACAGTTTAACCCTAATGCGAAGGTTAGAATCACGCCCATTGGTGGGCTTGGAGAGATTGGCGGGAATATGACGATAATTGAGACACAAAATTCCGCTATTATCATTGATGCGGGTATGAGTTTCCCTGATAGTGATATGCATGGGATTGATATTTTGGTGCCAGATTTTAGCTATTTGGAAGTTATTAAAGACAAAATTAATGGAATCATCATCACCCATGCCCATGAAGACCATATTGGTGCGATGCCTTATTTGTTTAAAAAATACCAATTTCCTATCTATGGGACACCCCTTCCTTTAGGGTTGATTGGGTCGAAATTTGATGAGCATGGGCTGAAAAAATTCCGCTCTCTTTTCCGTCCGGTAGAGAAAAGGAAGCCCATTAGAATTGGCGAGTTTGAGATTGAGTGGATTCACATCACGCATTCTATTGTGGATTCAAGTGCTTTGGCGATTAAAACTGAAGCGGGCGTGATTTTCCACACTGGGGATTTCAAAATTGACCACACGCCTATTGATGGTTATCCAACGGATTTAAATCGAATCGCACATTATGGGGAGCAAGGGGTTTTGCTTTTGCTTAGTGATTCAACTAACTCTCACAAATCTGGCTACACACCAAGTGAGGCAAGCGTGGGACCCGCTTTTGATATGCTTTTTTCGCGCGCAAAAGGGCGTGTGATTATGAGTACTTTTAGCTCTAATATTCATCGTGTGTATCAGGCGATTCAGCATGGATTGAAGTATGGGCGTAAAGTTTCAGTGATTGGGCGATCTATGGAGAAGAATATAGAAATTGCAAGGACATTGGGTTATATTGATTTGCCACAAAATATTTTTATCGAAGCTCACGAGGTTGCAAAATATGCTGATGAGGAAGTGCTAATTGTGACTACTGGAAGTCAGGGGGAGACGATGAGCGCGCTTTATCGTATGGCAACAGATGAGCATCGGCATATTAAAATTAAACCTAGCGATATTGTGATTCTATCAGCTAAGGCAATTCCGGGGAATGAAGGCTCTGTGTCAAATATTTTAAATTTTATCAATAAAGCAGGGGCAAAGGTTTATTATCAAGATTTTAGCGAGATTCACACAAGTGGGCATGCCGCACAAGAGGAGCAAAAGCTGATGTTACGTCTTGTGAAACCGAAGTTTTTCTTGCCCGTGCATGGGGAATACAATCATATCTTAAAGCACAAAGAAACAGCGATTTCTTGTGGGGTTGATGAACGGAATATCTACCTTATGGAAGATGGCGACCAAATGGAGGTAGCGTATAATTATTTACGAAAAGTGAGAAGTGTCAAAACTGGCAAAACTTATATTGATAATCAAGTCAATACAACTATTGCTAATGATATTGTGTTAGATAGGCAGAATTTGGCTGAAAATGGAATTGTTATGGTGGTGGTGCAAATTGATAAAGAGAAAAATGCCCTTATTGGAAAACCGCGAGTGCAGACTATGGGAATCATTGCTAATAAAGACACGATAGGTTTTAATAGGGAGATTGAGGAGTTTTTTGCGTTGTTTGTCAAAAATTGCAAAAAAGAGCTTTATAATAGTCAAAAAGCGATGGAAAATGAGATTCGCAATGCTTTAAGAAAGTTGATGTTTAAGAAAACTAAACGTTATCCAGCGATTTTATCTAATGTGATTTTTAGCTAGGAGGGCTTGGGGTAGGCATTAGATACCACAGAGTTGTTGGCAAGTTTAGCATGGAAACTCTGTGATTTTGAAAATTTGTATGAGTGCGATTTTGTAGGCTTTTTAAGATTTGTAAGTTTCAAGCTTTGGTAGTTTTTTTGGGATTCTCATAAGACTTTGTGAGAAAGGGGCTACATTCCCTTTTTAGCCTCTTCAAGTCTTTGTTGCTCTGAAATATTTTGTGCAAGATTATCCCAACGTAGCTTCGCACCACCTAAGAGATGAAAATGTAAATATGGAATCTCCTGACTGCCATCAATTCCGATATTGCTGATGATTCGATAGCCATTTTTATCCAAGCCTAGAGTTTTGGCGCATTCTTGGATAAAAGCCGTCATTCCAGCCATTTCTTGGGGGCTTACTTGTTGGAAGTCTTTAGCAAATTTCTTTGGAACAACCAAAACATGCACAGGAGCTTTGGGGGCAATGTCATGAAAAGCTAGAAAATCCTCGTTTTCTAAAACCTTGCTGCAAGGTGCTTCGCCTTTGATAATCTTTTCAAAAATTGTCATTTTTTATCCTTTCTATTAAAAAGTCATTTTTAGAATTTTACCTTAATTTTGTGGAGTATTTTTTGAAAAATTAAGAAAAGTAAATCAATTTTTTATTACAATTCCCAAAAAATAATCAGTATTTTAAAAATATAGGAAAGAACTTTGAAAGAGATATTTTCTAAAATCAATCAGGCAAAAAACACCGCTGAGTTAGAAGAAATTCGTATTTTAGTTATGGGTAAGAAAGGTAGTTTGACGGCAAAGTTTGCGGCATTAAAAACTTGCAATGAATCTCAAAAAAAGACTTTGGCAAAAGAATTGAATATGCTGAAGATGGAGTTTGAAAAGGCTTTGGCAAATAAAAAAGAGGAGCTTAGTTTTAAGGAGCTACAAGAGAAGCTAGAAGCACAAAAAATCGATGTTTCTTTGTTTAGCCCTAGTGGCTTTGGGGGTGCAAATCATCCAATTATGCTCATGCTTGATAGGATTGTGGAGTATTTTTTGGGTATGAATTTCATGGTTAAAACTGGTCCTTTGGTGGAAGATGATTTTCATAACTTTGAAGCCCTAAATATCCCTAAATACCACCCTGCACGCGATATGCAGGACACTTTTTATTTCAAAGATGGTAAGCTTTTAAGGACGCACACTTCTCCTGTGCAAATCCGCACTATGGAATCCCAAAAACCCCCCATTCGTATGATTTGTCCGGGCAGTGTGTTCCGTTGCGATTATGATTTGACCCACACACCGATGTTCCATCAAGTGGAAGGCTTGGTGGTTGAAAATGGCAAGGATTCGGTGAGTTTTGCGAATCTGAAGTTTATTTTAGAGGATTTTTTAAAATTTATGTTTGGCGATGTGAAAGTTCGATTCCGCTCAAGTTACTTCCCTTTTACAGAGCCAAGCGCAGAAGTGGATATGAGTTGTATTTTTTGTGGGGGTGAGGGCTGTCGCGTTTGCTCTTACACGGGTTGGCTAGAAGTGCTTGGCTGTGGGTGTGTGAGTGAAAATGTTTTTAAGGCTGTGGGGTATGAAGATGTGAGTGGGTATGCCTTTGGCTTGGGGGTTGAGAGGTTTGCGATGTTAGCTTATAGTGTGCCTGATTTGCGTGCGTTTTTTGAAAGTGATTTGAGGATTTTGGAGCAGTTTAAATGAAATTTACAAGAAGTATTT
>CALVAF010000096.1 GCA_944325475.1 uncultured Helicobacter sp. | reverse complement strand
ATTCCTGATGATGCCACGCAAATTAATATTGGGACAGATGGGACGGTGAGTGTGCTGCAAGGGAATGCAACAGAAGTCAATGAGCTAGGGCAGATTGAAACGGTGAATTTCATCAATCCTGCTGGTTTGCACGCACTTGGGGATAATCTCTATCTTAACACCAATGCTTCAGGGGATCCAATCGTTGGGACACCGGGTTTGAATGGATTTGGGCAGCTAAGGCAAGGATTTGTAGAGACAAGTAATGTGAAGCTTGTGGAGGAAATGACGGATTTGATTGTGGGGCAGAGGGCGTATGAGGCAAACTCAAAATCAATTCAAACCGCAGATTCGATGTTGCAAATAGTAAATCAGCTCAAACGCAGCTAATAAGAATTTCTAAAAACCCCTAACTTTGTTAGCTTAGAAACCAAAGCTATATCACAACAGCTAAAAGCATGGGTATAGACTTTGGATTGAAAACCTTATCTTGCTTTTAGTGATAATATGGCTATACTCACCCTATCTCAAATCTCTAAAAGAGTTTAAATCTAAACCAAGAAAGCCTAGAGTAAAGAAAGCTCAATTTCATATAAAACTAGCCCATCTCAAAGAAAAGATTATTTCTTTAAAACTTGTAAATTTAGCCAAAAGCATGATAATGTCTTTAATGAAGATCTCTAATAGGTATGGCTAATCTTAGGTGGAAAGATAAATGATTTAGCATTGAAGGAATTGATTCTATCTTAAACCAGAACAAATGCTGTTAGGATTAATAGATTCTATCCAAGTTCTAAAATTTGCAGTTGTTGTGGGTATATCAAAAGGATTGAAGCTTTAAAGATAGATTGTTTGATTGTCCTTTAATTAGGCTAGATTTGTTGATATTAAAAACCCCCGCATGGGTGTGGGAGGATAGTATAATGATAAAATCAAAATTGGAATAGCATTTGCTTATTTGTTTGCATAGAGTTTATTATAGGAGTTTTTATGAGCATTTTTAATTTTAGTCAAGCACGCACTCTAGCTCAAGAAGCCTTGGATCATCGTTCTTTGAGGAGGGATATGATTGCTGGAAATATTGCTAATGTCTCAACTCCTATGTATCGCCCAAAAGATATTAATTTTGAACAAATGATGGCAAACAAAGCTGATGAAATTTTTAATCGTAACAAAAAAATGGAATTAGATTTAGCCTTAACTAACCCCAATCATCTTTTGCCGCTAGAGGATTTAGATAAGAATCGTGCAACTTTTTTTTATCGTGATGGACATTTAGCTAGAAATGATGGAAATAGTGTGGATTTGGATATTGAAATGAGTGAAATGGCAAAAAATGATATCATGTATCAAGCCTTAGTTGGGGCGTTGCGTAAGCAAGTTGGAATCTTTTCTAATGCCATTGAATCATCAAAAAGTTTATAAGGAGGATTAGATGTTTTTATCAAGTTTTGATATTAGCGGTTATGGGCTATCAGCACAGCGACAAAGGGTAAATCTAATCTCAAGTAATATTGCTAATGCAAACACTACAAGAACCGATGAGGGAGGACCTTATAGACGCCGTGAGTTGGTTTTGAAAGCTTTTGATTTTGATAAAGTTTTGAATCAAAAGTATCAAAAAAGCAATAATTTGCTAAAATATGAAGATCCATTAGATGAAATGGATAGTTTTAGTGAGCAAAGAGAGCCAAAACCTGCACTTATGAGCGTGTATGTGGATAAAATCGTGCGAGATGATTCACAGCCTAAAATGAAATATGAGCCAACTCACCCAGATGCCAATTCTGAAGGGTATGTGGCTTATCCTAATATCAATCCTGTTGTGGAAATGGCGGATTTGATTGAAGCAACAAAGGCTTATCAAGCTAATGTGGCAGTTTTTCAAAGTGCAAAAAATATGGCAAGCAATGCGATTTCGATGTTCCAGGCATAAAGGATTATAAATGGAAATTAAAAAATATGGAATAGATGCAGAAAAAATTAATTCCCAGCTAAAAGATGTTCCAAGTTTATCGCCCAACCATAACTTAAACCAGCCTAATAAGACTTTTGGAAGTATGCTAAAAGATGCTTTTGAGGAAGTCAATGCCCAACAAAAAACCACCGAGCAAGCCATGACGGATATGGCAACAGGACAGATAAAAGATATTCATCAAGCTGCTATTGCTATTGGTAAGGCTGAAAATAGTATGAAATTAATGCTTGAAGTGAGAAACAAAGCAATTAGCGCTTATAAAGAATTGATTAAAACGCAAATTTAATGAATGACGCAAGTTCCAAAAAAGCAGGCAAAATCCTACTTATTTTCTTGGTAATTGTAGGTGGGTTTTGCATTTTTTTAGGCACTACTTTCTATCATATTTTTGCAGAGAGAAAACTCCCCAATCTCCAAGCTAAACGTATCGAAAATGCTATTAGAGGTTCGATTTATAGCAGTGATGGATTTGTCCTAGCCTCAAGTAAAAAAGTCTATAAAGCTATGGTAAATACCTATAATATCGACCCGCAAAAAAAAGATTTGTTTGTCAATCTCTTTAGTATTTATAGTCAGATTCCTAAAAATGAAATCGTTAGTAAATTGCAAAAAAAAGGCAATGTTGTCCTCTCTTATAATATTGATTCAAAGACAGCAAGTTATCTTAAACAATTAAGCATTAAACTCAATTCTCTTGATGTCTTTAGGGCTTATGAAAATGAAAATGGGTCTGTTTTTAAATATGGCTTATCGATAGTGGAGAGTGGAGAATCACGGGATTATCTCTATAATGACACAATGGAGCCGATTTTGGGCTATATCAATAAGCAAAATGAGGAGGATATTACGCGTGTAAATGGCGTAAAGGGAATTGAAAAAAGCTTTAATGAGGAGCTAGAACCTTTGAGTGATTTGCTAATGAGTGGGGAGCGTGATATTGGCTTTAATGTGATTTTAAATAAAGATTCCACTTTTCAAGAAAGAAAAGATGGCTACAATGTGATTTCAAGTATTCCGTTAAAATTACAAAAAAAAGTCGAGCAAATTATTGATGAGAACCTGCGGCTTTTGAATGCTAAGGAAATTATTGTTGGGATTATGGAGAGTAAAAATGGGAAGATTTTAAGCCTTGCAAGTAGCGCGAGGTTTAATCCCAATGCGATTACCAAAGAGGATTATCCTAATCTCAATGCCAGTGCTATTGAATATTCCTATGAACCCGGAAGTATTATTAAGCCCATTGTTTATTCGGTTTTGCTTGATAAAAATCTCATTAACCCAGATGAGACGATTTTTTTAGAAAATGGGCGTTATAAACTGCGGAATTTTTATATCACTGATACGCGACATTTAGGTGAGGCAAGAATTGAGGATATTTTGTTGTATTCGAGTAATATCGGTATGGCAAAAATCTCTCAACGCCTTGTTCCAGAAGAGTATTATGCGGATTTAAAGGCTTTTGGATTTGGGGAAAAAAGTGGGATTGATTTGCCTTATGAAAAAGAAGGAACGATTCCAGAAATCAAACGTTTAAGGAGTGAGGTTTATAGGGCAACGGTATCTTATGGATATGGTTTGAGGACAACTTTTATCCAAATGTTAAAGGCTTATAATACTATTATCAATCATGGTGTTGCCTACACGCCTTATTTGATAGAATATATTCAAGATTCTAAGGGAATCCGCTACAAGCTTAAGCATGAAGCACCCATTAGGGTAATTAGTGATAAAACCGCTAGTGAAGTTAAACAAACGCTTATTAAGGTTGTAACCCAAGGTGGCGGACGCAGCGCACAAGTCTTAGGAATCACCATAGGAGGTAAAACAGGCACGGCACATATCGCACAGGGGGGGCAATATGTGCGTAAATATAATAGCTCTTTTTTTGGCTTTGCAGCGGATAAAGAGGGGAGGGAATACACCATTGGCATTTCAGTTTTTGAGCCTAATGAAGAAAAGGCGTATTTTGCCGCCACGACGGCTATACCTCTTTTTAGGCAGATTGTGGAATTGCTAATTAAGGAAAATTATTTGATTCCAGAAGTGGTGATTGCAGAAAAAGGGCAATAAGCTATTTGAATCTCATAGGGTAAAAGCATAATAAGATTAAGAATAAAGCTTATATAAAATTAAAAAATAAGAATGAGAGTGTTAAAATATAATCAATAATTTTTTTAAGATTGGGACTATGGAAAAAAAGATTTTTGGGACTTCTTTAGAAGCAAAAACAAGGATATTGGTTTTTAATATTGCCTGTGGATTGCTTTCTTTAGCGGTGGTTTCTTATGTGTTTTTTTATAGTTTGAAATACGACTACAACACACTTTTTGCTGAATACCATCAATCTCTAATTGAGCTTGAGGAGTTGCGGCAGATTCTAAATAGCGTTAAGAATTATTCTAGCAATGTGGGACTTAGTCAATCTCAAATGCTAGAATTGCAAGGGGAGATTGAAAAACATTGGGAATGGTATAAAAAAAATGAAATGAAAAATTCTCAAGAAAATTATCTACTATTAATGGTGTTGCGAATCTATGATTTTTTTGATAAGAATCATTCTATCCTCAGAGAAAAAGAAGAATTACAAGACAAACAAAGAGATTTTCATGAGCTTGATTCTAGCATTCAGACATTTTTAGAAAGTCTTAATGCTTTAAACAATAATCCGCTTGAAATTAAAAATCAAATTGCAGTTTTGAATCAGGAAATTTCTAATATGATTCTAAGCAGCCTTAATCTTGTAGAGATTAAGAAGGATAGAAATAGCGCACTGCATAATATTCTACATATCCTTGTTTTGGTGATTATGTGTCTTATTATGATGGTTACAATCTGGCTTAGTTATTTGGTTTTAAGTAATATCAAGCATTTGCATAATACTTTAGAGATTAAGATTCAAGAAAAGACTAAAGAGTTGCAGGATTTGAATAATTCCTTGCAAGAAACTATCAAAAAGGAAGTTTTAGAAAGTCGCAAAAAAGACCAAATTATGTACCAACAAGCTAGGCTTGCAAGTATGGGAGAGATGATAGGGAATATCGCCCACCAATGGCGACAGCCTCTAAACGCACTCATGCTACTTATTCAAGCCTTTAAAGTCAAATCCCAAAATGGCAAACTCACTCAAGAATTTATTAGCACACAAGTCGATGATGGCTTAAAGATTGCAAAAAGAATGTCCCAAACGATTGAAGATTTTAGAAATTTCTTCCACTCTTCAAGTCAAAAAGAATCTTTTAACCTTAAAGAAAATATCGAAGATTCTGTGTCTTTGGTTGAAGCATTTTTAAAACAAAATGAAATTGAGCTTAGTATAGAATGCTCAGAAGATATTGTGCTTTATGGTTATAAAAGCTCTTTTTCTCAAGTTTTGTTAAATCTCATCAAAAATTCTGAAGATGTGTTAAAAGAGCGTAGAATCACACCGGCTAAAATTAGGGTTTCTGCTTTTAGAAATCAACACAGATTCACGCAAAAAGATGGGAATCAAGAAGAATGTGTGCAGATTCTTTTTATGGATAATGGTGGTGGGATTAGACTAGAGGATATTCAAAAGATCTTTGAGCCTTATTTTACAACTAAGCATAAGTCTGTGGGGACAGGGATTGGGCTTTATATGTCAAAGCAAATTATTGAAAAACAAATGCAAGGGAGTATTGAAGTGAGGAATATAAAATGGAATCAGGATTTAAAATCATGTGCCCTAGGAGAGTATTTACAAGACTGCCCAATTAAAGATGGTGAGTATGGTGCGCAGTTTATCATTACAATACCACTAAAAAGCCAAGAATAGGAGGAAAAATGCTATCAAAAAATGATGAAGCGATGATGAGGAAAATCAAAGTTTTGTATGTGGAAGATGAAGAGGATATTTTAAAGTTTGCTTCCATAGTGCTAGAGGATTATGTTGATAAGCTTTTTGCAGTGCGTAATGGCAAGGAGGCTTTAGAGGTTTTGAAACAAGAAAATATTGATTTGATTATCACAGATATTTTGATGCCCAAGCTAAATGGGATTGATTTAATACGGGAGATTAAAAAGAATCCTTTATGGGACATTGCTGTAATTGTTGCTACTGCCCACACTGAAACGCAGTATTTGCTAGATTGCATTGAACTTAGGGTTGATGGGTATATTTTAAAGCCCATTGATGTTGAAGAGCTTTTAAAAACGATTCTAAAAGCGGTGTTACCCAAGTTTCAAGCTAGTGAATTGCAGGCTAAAAATGTGCTTTTAAATGCCATTTCAGTTTTTGTGGGGGGTAAAAAAATCGAGATTATCAAATATCTCATTGAAAATAGTGATGTAGAAAATATCTTTTATGGCTCTTATGAGGATATTGTTCAGGATCTTAATGTTAGTAAGCCAACGGTGGTAAAGACTTTTAGGCAGCTAATTGACACAGGGCTTTTGGTGCGATTGAAAAACAAAATTTACAAAATCCAGCCAGATATTGCTCAATATAAAGAGTAATTTAATGAGGATTAGAGGCGATTTGTTGTAAAATTTCCTTTCAATTTTTAAAATGGGTGGGATATGGAACACAATGAAGCTTTAGCCTTAAAATATCGTCCGATGGACTTTGATGAGCTTGTCGGACAAGAATCCGTTAGCCGCACTCTTTCTTTAGCGCTAGAGAGTAAAAGGCTATCCCATGCTTATTTGTTTTCAGGACTTAGGGGGAGTGGGAAAACTTCAAGTGCGAGAATCTTTGCGCGGGCATTGCAATGTGAGAAGGGACCCAAAGCAAAGCCCTGTGGAATGTGTGCTAATTGCCTTGCTGCTAATCCTCACAAAATGCGGCATATTGATATTATTGAGTTAGATGGGGCATCTAGTCGCAAAATCGATGACATTAGAGAATTGATAGAGCAAACCAAATACCATCCTAATATGGGGAGATTCAAGATTTTCATCATCGATGAAGTGCATATGCTAACTAAAGAAGCCTTTAATGCGCTTTTAAAGACTTTAGAGGAGCCACCAGAATATGTGAAGTTTATCCTTGCTACTACAGATCCTTTGAAGCTACCTGCGACAATTCTAAGCCGCACCCAACATTTTAGGTTTAAAAGAATCTCTGAAAAAAATATTTTTGGACATTTAAAGAAGATTCTACATCAAGAAAACATCCCCTATCAAGATGAGGCTTTAAGTATGCTAATCCGCAGTGGTTCAGGATCTTTGAGAGATACTTTGACGCTTTTAGACCAAGTGATTATTTATTCTCATTACAATATTACTGCTGATTCTTGTGCGAGTATGCTTGGGCTGATTAATCCTCAAAGTTTAAATATCCTCTTTGAAGAGATTTTCAAGCAGGATAAAGCTGCGCTTTTAAAACATATTGAAGGATTTTCTGAATATGAGTGCGAAATGCTTTTAGATGAAATGGCAATTTTCCTTAAAGAAAAGCTTTTTTATGCTGATGATTCGCGTTATAATGCGATGATAATTGATCGATTTTTCCGAATCATCACTCAAGCCAAAGAGCTTTTATCGTTAGGAAGTGATGATGGTTTTGTGCTAACTTTATCGATTTTTAAAATGCTTGAGGCTTTGAAGATACAAGAGATTGATAGGGCAATTGAGATTTTAGAGCAAGGGGTTGTTTTACCCAGCCAAAGAGCTCAAGAGAGAGAAAGTCACCATAGGGAAAATAAAGATAAAGAGAGTGAAGATGATCTTGTAGGGGTAGATTTGGGAGTGCAGATTCTAGAAAATACTCAAGGGAGATTTAAAAATGAAGTGACACAAAGCCCTGCAAATCCCAAAAATCCCGCTAGTTTTGCAAGCCCTAGCCCTACTCACTCTGCTAATCTTACACAATCAAATGCAAGTTTTAACCAGATGCCAAGTGGTGCAGATTTGTTTGCCCTGCTAGTGCAAAAGATTTTTGAGCGGAATTTTGAGCTAGGGGAGATTTTTGAGCGGAATATTCGTTTTGTCTCGTATGAGAATGGGGTTTTGGTATGGGAGAGTGCTGCACAAGATGCCGATAAAGAGAGGCTTAAAAATAGCTATGCTAATGTGATTAAAGGATTTGTTTTAGAGATTTTTGGAATGCAAACCCAAATCAAGCCTATTGCTAAAGAGGTTAAAGAATCGCCCAAAAATCAAGGGGCGGTGCAAAACATCACAAGGGAAGCGCAAAATGTTGGAGCTCCAAACCACACTGATTTTAATCCTCCACAATCCAAAGCTTTGAGCGATACAAAATTGCAGAATCAACCTATTTTGGAATCAAAACCCTCCCAAACCCAAGAATTACAGCAATCCCAGCCTATGCAAAAAAGCATTCAAGAGGAAGTTAATGAAGCTTTAGAACTTCCTATTTTGCAAGAAGCAAGGCGTTTATTAGAAGTTAAGCAAATCAAAGTGCGTCCTAAGGCGGAGAATCAATGAGAAGTTTGGTGCTTGGAGAGGATTTGCTAGAGCAGGTGTGTGAGGCGTTGGATTTGAAAAATCGGTGTGGTGTGTATTTGCTAGAGGGTGATTTAGCAAGTGGGAAAACGACTTTAGTTAAGGCAATGGTGCGTTATTTGGGGAATCCTAGTGTAGTGACTTCCCCAACTTTTTTGCTAGCACAAGATTATGGAGAGGGGATTTATCATTATGATATTTACCAGAAGGATTTAGAGGAGCTTTTAGCGCTTGGGTTTTTAGAAGAGCTTGAGCGGAAAGGTTGGCATTTTGTGGAATGGGGTGATGAAAAATTAGCTAAAATACTAAAACAAGTTGGTATGGAGTTTAGAAAGATTGAAATCTTGCCAAAACAACATTTGAGGGAATATAGAATCGATGCATAAATTAGAAGCGAGAAATTTGGTTAAAATAATCAAAAAAACAAAAATTATTTCTGATATTTCTATGGAAGTGAGAAGTGGCGAAGTTGTGGGACTTTTGGGTCCAAATGGAGCGGGGAAAACAACGAGTTTTTATATCATTTGTGGGCTTTTGCGTCCAAGTAGTGGGAAGGTGTTTTTTGATAACAAAGACATTACCGCACTGAGTTTGCACAAACGCTCCCAGCTAGGAATTGGGTATTTGCCACAAGAATCAAGCGTGTTTAAGGATTTGAGTGTGGAGGAAAATTTGATGATTGCTGCTGAAGTGTGTTTAAAGAGTGAAGAGGAACGTTACAGACGCACAGAGGAGTTACTAGAAGAGTTTAATATCGAGCCTATCCGCAATCGCAAAGGCGTGAATTTAAGTGGTGGGGAGCGGAGACGTGTGGAGATTGCAAGGGCGCTTGTTAAAAAACCAAAGTTTGTTTTGCTTGATGAGCCTTTTGCGGGGGTGGATCCCATTGCGGTTTTGGATATTCAAAACATCATCAAAAAGCTTTTGAAATTTGGGATTGGCGTTTTGATAACTGACCATAATGTTAGAGAAGCTTTGAGTGTCTGCCATCGCACTTATGTGATTAATAAAGGAACACTACTTGCAAGTGGTGATTCTAATGAGATTTATGATAATGAACTTGTAAGAAAGCATTATTTAGGAGATAGTTTTAAAGTATGAAATTAAAAACCCAAGTCACTGCAAACCTAAAAACTAAGCTTTCATCGACTTTAAAAAGCTGGTTGCCAATTTTGCAAAGCGGTGCTTTGGAGTTAGAAGAGACATTGGGGGAATTTGCTAAAGAAAATCCTTATGTGGAAGTAAAATCAGGGGTGATGAGTGATTTTTCTTCAGAGAGAAAAAAACGCAAAGAGGGTCCAAAGGGACTTAAGAATATCCAAAGTGATGGAATAGAGCGATTTTGTATCCAAGAAGAAAGTTTAGAAGAAGTGCTAAAATCGCAAATATCCCCACCGCTATTTCCCACTAAAACCTCACAAGAAATTGCTGAAAAAATCATCGAAAATTTAAATGAAGAGGGGTATTTTGAGGGCGATAAAGAAAAAATTGCTAAGGAATGTGGGAGTAATAGTGTTGAAGTGGAGAAGATTCGCAAACGTTTTGCGTATTTGGATCCTGCTGGAATTGCTGCAGAAAATCTTCTTGAATCGTTTTATTTTCAGCTAGAGAATATGGATATTGATGATGAGGTTTATAGTGTGTGTTTGAGGCTTATTGAGGATTTGGAGAATCACGCAAAATACAAAGATGAGAAAGAATACGCTAGGGCAATGCGTGTGATTTCTAGCTTCAAAAACCCGCCAGCTTTGGACTTTTATGAAAAAGAGCCTACGATTATCCCAGATATTTTGGTGATTCAAGAATCTAATCATATTCAAGTGCAAATCAATGAAAAATATTATCCAAGCATCGAGATTGAGACACAAAAAAAAGATTCTAAAGAAAAAATAAAAGATGAGTTTATTAAGGCTAAGATTAAAGATGCAAGAGATTTGGTTGATGCTTTAGAAATGCGTAAAGCCACGCTTTATAAGATTGGGCTAATGATTGTGGAATATCAGTATGATTTCTTTATGGGTGGGGAGATTAAGCCTATGAAGCTTAAGGATTTAGCACAGGAGTTTGGACATGCCCCAAGCACGATTTCTAGGGCGATTTCTAATAAATTTTTGGAATGCACTAGGGGGATTTTTCCTCTTAGGAATTTCTTTGCCACAGCTTTAGATGAGGATACGGCAAATACAACAATTAAGGAATTTGTCAGTGATCTTATCAAAAATGAAAACAAGCAAAAACCGCTAAGTGATAATCAAATTTTGGAGTTAATTGAGGAGAAATTTAACCTTAAAATTGTGCGGCGCACAATTACCAAATATCGCGCACAGCTAAATATTGCAAGCTCTAGTGAGCGCAAAAAACTTTATAAAATGTCAATGTAGATTCACGCTTACTTTAGATTGGTGTTTTATACTTCTGTTGCAAAAATTAAAGGAGTTTAACATGAAAGTAAAAACATTTCTTTCTATTTTAGTTGGCGCTGTATTGAGTGCTTCAGTGGCGTTGGCAGCAGATTTTTCTAAAAAGAGCAATGATGAGCTTATCAACCTTTCAGGAAAAGTTGCCCCTAAAGATTATCCAGATTACAAAATAGAGATTCACAAAAGAATGCAGGGAATGACTTTGCAAGAGAGCAGGGATTTTGCAAACAAACTAAAAGACAAAAGTCAAAGCGTTTATGATAAGATGACTTTAAAAGAATACCGCGAATACCGCGAATCAATTGCTAAAGAAATAACAAAACGAGTCGATTCTATGACTAAAAAAGAGGCTTATGAGAGCGGTTTGTTAAAAGAGGGCAAGGGTTATTTTGAGAAACAAAAGGACAAAGGACATCGCAGAGGCGGTTGCTAGGAGCTAAATGGGATTCCAATGGATTTGAGAATCGAGATTTGTGCAACCCCTTGTTGCACAAAGGAGTGAAGCATGAAAGCAAAGATTTTGTTACTTGAAGATGACATGGCATTACAAGAGATTATCGCAGAGTGTTTGAGTGAGGAGGGCTATGAGGTGGTTTGTTGTAATGACGGAGTGGAAGCGGCTTCTAGGGCGTATGAGGAGAATTTTGATGGTTTATTGCTTGATGTGATGGTGCCTAATATGAGTGGGTTTGAAGCATTAAAAAGTATCCGAGAAAGTGGTAAGCAAACCCCAGCAATTTTTATCACTGCGCTAAATAGCATTAAAGATTTGGAAGTGGGGTTTAAGAGTGGGTGTGATGATTATTTGCGTAAGCCTTTTGAGCTTTCAGAGCTACTTTTGCGACTAGAAGCCCTGCTAAAGCGAAGTAATCGTATAAGTGTGTATGAGTTTGGGAATGGGTATAGCTTTGATTGTGGTGAGGGAATTTTGTATCTGGAAGGGAAACCCTGTAAAATCTCTCTAAAAGAGCGAGAATTGCTAAAGATTTTGCTAATTAATGAGAATCATTTCGTCTCCTTAGAGGAGATTTTTAGCACACTTTGGGGTTATGGGGAGGAGCCAAGTGAGCTTAGTTTGCGTGTGTATATCAAAAATTTGCGGCAAATTGTCGGCAAAGACAATATCCTTACACGCAGAGGTGAGGGGTATTGCTATAAAAAGCTTATAGAGTAAGGATTGGTAAAATAAAAATCTGCAGAGTGGAAGCGTCATGAATGAAAGTCGCAAAATTGCCTTAAAAATCAGCCTATTGTATGTGATTACAAGCGTTATTTTTTTGGCATTAGTGTTTTATGGTTGGTATCAAAAAGAAAAGGAATCTCTTATTGAAGAGAGAATGTTGCAACTGCGAGAATCCGCACATAATCTTGTGATGAATCTGTATGAGAGACTGCAAAGTGATTCTGATAATTTGTTTAAAGTTTTGCAAGAGAGTGGGAGAGAGCTAGACATCGCTTTTTCTTTAAATCGAGAAAATGGGGAAGTGATTTTTAGTGAGCTAAAAGAGCCGATAAAAACAGAGGATTTTAAAAAGATTATCCAAGATCGTGGGATGCCCATTAGATTTAAAAAAAATCATAAACACCCTGATAGGATTGTAGTTATCAAAGACAATGTGTATCTAACCCAAAAGATAAGTGGGAAATTTTTGCGTTTGGTAAATGTAGAGCTTCATAAGAGGGGGCTATTAGATTTTCCAAGGGAACGTGATGATTTTTTTATGATTATCCAAGATGATGGGTTTTTGAGTGAAATTTATACTTTGTGGCTACTTATTGGTGGAAGTTTTTTGCTGGCACTTTTTGAAATGGGCGTGGTAGCGTATTTTTTGGTGCGTTTGAGCTTGAAGCCTTTAGAGGAGAAAATTGGAATGCTAAATCGCTTTATCAAAGATTCTACGCATGAAATCAACACCCCTTTAAGTATTATTTTGATGAGCATTGAGCGAATCAAAAAAGAAAATCTAAAAGAGCAGGATTTGCAGAAGTTTGAGCGAATCAAAATGGCAGCAAACACATTAGGACAAATTTATCAGGATTTGGTTTTTTATAATTTCCCATATATTCAAGAGGGCAGCTTAGAAGAGATTTCTATGGAGAGTTTGCTACAAGAGAGAGTGAGTTATTTTGAGCCTTTTTATAAGAAAAAAAATATTGCTATTACTTTGCAGACAAGCCCGAGCAAACTAAGGGCAAATAAAAGTCGTATTATCCGAGTGGTGGATAATCTGCTTGATAATGCACTAAAATACACACAAAATGGTGGGAAAGTTGAGGTTTTTGTAAGAGGGAATAGCTTAAAAATCAAAGACAATGGCTGTGGGATACCAAAGGAGCATTTGAAGCGGATTTTTGAACGCTATTATCGTTACAATAAAGATCAAGGCGGGTTTGGAATCGGACTGGCTTTGATTAAGCGGATTTGTGATTTTTATGGGATAAAAATAGAGTGTCAAAGTCAAGAGCAGGAGGGAACTACTTTTGTTTTGAAATGGTAGGGGAATTTTAAAAAGATTCCCAAAAGGCTTTCCAAAAATTCTTGCAAAAAAATTGCAAAGTGTGTGGAAGCTAAATAAAATTTAGCTATAATCGCTTAATTTAAAGGAAAAGGTTGTAGATGTTAGATAAAATCATCGAAAATGCTTTTAAAGGGGCGATTAAAGACACTTTGGGTGAGATTCCACAAGTGTGTAGCGAAAAAACACTTGAAGGTTTTTTGTCTAGTATTGATATTGTAAATGAGAATGGCGAGAAAAACTCTATTACTTTTGTTAGCACAGGAGAGTTTTTGGAGAAACTTGGCAATGGATTGCTTGGAGAAGAGGATTTTGATGAGCTTACCTTAAAGGATTTATCCCAAGAGTTAGCAAACCTTACTATTGGTTTGGCTAAAGTCCTAGCTGCGCCACAAGGAGTGAGATTTAATATTACCACGCCTAAGGTTTATGGCTTTGGGGAGTTTCAGGATTTGCATTCTAAAAGCCTAAATTTTATTTTAGAGGGTGCGAAATGCTCCCTTTTTATGTATATTTAATCACAAAGTAGAGGTAAAAATGTCAGCAGATGAATTTACTTTAGCCAAGATTCAAACACCAAAACAAGAGGATTTAGCACGCTATCTTGAAGGGATTATGAATAATTATAGTGGGCTTTTGGATATGAAGGTGCTTTTTCATGCCGAGCTTGGTTCGACAAAGATTCCACTTTTAGAGATTTTACGTTTTGAGAAGGGTTCGATTATTGATTTGCAAAAGCCAGCAGGGGAGAGCGTGGAGATTTATATCAATAACAGAATTGTTGGTAAGGGCGAAGTTATGGTGTATGAGAAGAATCTTGCTATTAGGGTTAATGAGATTTTGGATTCTAATGCGATTATTTATTATCTCACACGCGAGAGCATTAGCACGGTATGAGAGCTTTGTTTTGGGTTGTGTTTTGTGCGATGGTAGCAATCGCACAAGAGAGCGGAGAGTCGGCTAAAAAAGTGCTAGAAGGCATTAATGAGAATAATCAAGTCTTCCCTTTTGAAATGGCAAAGTCACCTTTGGAAGGCATTAATTTACTGCAATATAGCGGTGTGATTTTGATTTTGGTTGGGCTTTTGGTGCTGCTTTGGTATGTTCGCAAGCGTGTTTATTGCAAAGAGCCTAGCAATGTCCTTTTGGATTTTTTTAGGAAAAAAGAAGAGGATTGCATGGTAAAGATTCTCTCTATCACATCCTTGTCACCCAATAACAAATTGGTGATTTTTGAGGTTTATAAAATGCGCTATATCGTGGTGTTAAGTCAAAATGGAGTGATTTTGGTGGATAAGTATCCTCTGGAGGATTTTGGGGAATTATTAAAACAAGAAAAACAATAAATGAAAAATAATCTCATTGCGTTTTTTTTATCACTGTTGGTGCATTTGGTAATTTTGCTACTATTTTTGGTAGAGTTTCCCAAAGATGACCTTTATAAACCCCCAAAATATGGGAGTAAAGAACGGGAGCGAATCAGCATTAAAAATTTCAAATTTTCAAATCCAGCAGAAATGCTCCCAAATAGCACACCAAGTCAAGAATCGCTACCTACCCCTCCGCTTATTGCCACACAAGAATCACAAGATTCTAAAGAAAGTCAGCCAACACCTCCAAAGCTAGCAACGCCAGATATGCCAAAGCCCCAAGCTCCCAAAATGACTAAACCCACTAAGCTCACCCAAGAATCAACCAAATCAAAAGAAACTCCCAAAACAAAAGAACCCACAGAATCTCAAGAATCCCTACAATCCCAAGAATCAGCCTCCCAAAGTCTTGCTTCATCACTAAAAAGCCATCCCATGCCAAGTAGCCCAAGTAGCAAACCCTTGTCTCCTTCAATTTATGACTATGGTAAAGATATGGCGAATCAGGAAATAAAGGAGCTTTATGGGGAGGATTTTTATTCTTTGAGCCTTGATGAGAGGAAGTTTATAGAAGATAATCTAAGTGGGATTGGTAGAATCACCCAAAGGTATCTCAAATACCCGCAAATTGCCGGACAAATGGGACAACAAGGCGATAATATTGTGGAGTTTTACCTGCACCCAAATGGTGATATTTCTGATTTAAAACTCCTTACGCCAAGTGGTTTTAGGCTTTTAGATGAGAATAGTATTCACACGATTGAAATTGCCTATAAAGATTATCCCTATCCAGCAGTTAAAACTAAAATTTATATTCGCGTGATGTATCGAATCTACTGATTACGGAAGTCTTTGTATTCTTTAGGGATTAAGCAGTCATTAACATCAAGAATCTGTGGGCATAGCTTGTGGTCAAACCCGAGCTTAAAAAGCACATTGATTGCTTCTAACTGCGTGTGGCTAAGGGAAATGGAATCCTCATTGGCATAGAGGTTGAGGTAGTGTTTGAGATTTTCTAAATCAACACGAACTAAATTTCTCTCTAAGAGCATTTTAGAAAGTAGTGGTTTGTTTTTGAGTGCGACTTCTATGGCTTTAGTTAGGATTTCCTCGCATTCTATGGCAACACTTAGGGGCATGGAGCGGCGGAGACACATTCCTCCTAGTGGTAAGGGGAGGTTTTGCTTGTTTAAATCGCTCCAAATGTCCCAAATCTCGCATTCCACTTCAAGGCTGCAATCATATTGCAAAATGGATTCGTGGATTAAAACCCCCGCATCAACTTCATCATCAAGCACGGCTTTTTCGATTTCTAGGAAGTTTTTGTAATGGATTCTTGCGTGAGGATAGGCGATTTTAAAAAGTAGGGCGTTGGTTGTGTGTTTGCCGCTTAGAGCGACTTTGAAGTTTTTTTTGAGGGTTTTACCTTTTTTTTTGATGAGTTTGGGTCCATAGCCCTCGCCAAAGCTAACGCCCGTCCTTAGTAGGGCTTGCTCCTGTGCTAAAAAGGGATATACGCCAAAAGAAATGGCTGAAATGTCCAAACTGCCTTGCAGTGCCATTTCATTTAAGGTTTGAATGTCTAGGGCTTGGTTTTGAAAAGTGAAAGCATTGCCCACCCAGCCAAAAGCAATGGCATAATACATAAAAAGATCATCAGCATCAGGAGAATGCCCTATTTGTATCGTTCTCATAGTTTTACTTTGTGTGGAATTTGGGGCAAATTGTAATGGAAACTAGCTTATAAGGGAATGAATTTTGGTAATGACAAAAGCGGGTTTTAACTCACGCATGCAAGCATGATGGTTTGTAGAATTATTCGGGAGTGGGCAGGAGCGCTTTTTACAAGGCTGGCAGGGAAGGGCTTTGTGGATGGTTTTTAGCGAGAGAATGTGGGAATTTTTAGCATTAAAAGGACAAGTTTCCTCCTCATCTGTGGGTCCAAAAAGGGCGATTGTAGGGATATTAAAGGCTGCTGCAATATGCATGGGTCCGCTGTCATTAGTAATGAGGATTTGGAGTTTTAGAAAATATGCCATAAGCTCTGGAATACTTGTTTTACCACTTAAATTGAGGATTTTATCACTTTTTTGGAGGTGGGAGAGGATTTTTTGGTTGATAGGATTTTCGGATTCTATCCCAAAGAGAATCACACAAAAGTTATTGTTTAGTAAATCTTCTATCACCTCTGCAAAGTATTTTTCTTCCCAACGTTTTGCATTTCCAAAGGAAGCACCGGCGTTGATTCCAGCGATTTTTTGGTTGTGGAAATGGGGCGGTAGGGTTATGGAGATTTTGGGGTGCTTTAAATAAAGTTTGGGGGCAATGGAATGATTGGGGATAAGAGATTCTACAAGCCTAGCAAACCGCAGTGATTCATGGAGTTTTTTGGGCTTTTTGGGGTGGAGAGTGAGCAAATAGGAGCGGAGTTCGTTGGCATAACCAATGCGTTTTTTGGAGCGATTAAAAAAGAGAAAGAGGGCTGAGAGGAAATTGTTTTGAAAAGTAATAGCAATTTCGCAAGGCGGGATAGCTTTAGAGAGTTTGTAGAGGGCTAGGATTCTGGAGTTTGCTTGCTTGCTATTGTCGATAATAGTTGTGGTGTTTGGGTAATGGCTAAAGAGTGCGCAGCTTACCTTGCTACCTACAAGGTAAAAATGGGCTTTGGGATAAGTTTGATAGAGGATTTC
This sequence comes from uncultured Helicobacter sp., assembly GCA_944325475.1. Lineage (GTDB taxonomy): Bacteria > Campylobacterota > Campylobacteria > Campylobacterales > Helicobacteraceae > Helicobacter_D. Next base: position 7,628 of record CALVAF010000096.1, on the reverse strand, counting down.
TAAAGCAAAGGTTGCCATTACAGAATCACCAAGCCAGTTGGGGAGACGGATAAGGAGATTCATTGTAAAGTTTCCAAGACTTTTAAGGTTTGTTGGAGGTTGTTTTGTGGCGTTAGATGAGCTGTGGAATCCGCACATTTTTGTTGCGTGGTTTTTAGTAAATTGGGATTGTTAAGTAGTGTTTGTAGAATTTCGCTGCCTTTAGCGATTTGATTGGGATTGTCTAAAATATAATCTTGCAAAAACAATTCGCTTGCTCCATTTTGCTTGGTTGTGATAATGGCGTTTTGGTAGCTTGCAGCCTCAAGAGTGGCGTTAGAACAAGGCTCATAAATGGTGGGGAAAAGAAAAATATCGCTGGCTTCATAGAAACTTGGAGTATCATCTCTAGGACCTAAAAAAAGGACATTTTGAGCAATTTTCAGCGATTTTGAGAGTTTTTGATATAGGGTCATCTTTTTTTCTTTGCCAATGATGAGAAAATGCCAATTTTTGTGTGGAATTGCTGCAAGCATGAGAAGAGCTTGTTTGACTCCTTTCCTCTCATAGCCACTTCCAACAAAGAGAATAAGGGGCTTGTTAGCTAAAAATGGGAAGTTTTTAATCAAGCTTGCCTTAGCAGCTTGTTTGTTGGTAGATTGTGGGATTGGGATTCCATTGTAGATAACATAGATTTTTTCTTTTGGGATATTAAAGGTGTCAATTAATGAATTTTGTATCATTTGGGAATTTGCGATGATGATTTTAGCATTTTGAAAAAGTTTGGGTTCTATATAAGTATAAATCAGATTTATGGGGTTAAAATAGTTTTTGAATTTTTTAAATAAAGTGTCGTTTTTAATGCTTAACCATTGTTGGTGAATGCCATCTCCAGCACGATAAATATCACAATGTAGCACCCGCTCTAAGCTAAAATAAAGGCAATTTGGATTTTTCTTGCGGAAGTTTTCATAGGCAAATAAAAAGAGTAAAAAGCGTAAAAATGATGGTAAGAATCGTGGGATTTTTGCTGCAATGGTCAAATCTATCCCATAATCTCCAGTGGAGAAAACTTGTGATTTTTGGCTCTTTAAGGCATTGATTAGACGCATTAGATATTTTTCAGCTCCTCCGATTTTGGTGTTTTTAAAGCGGATAAAAACAATCTCTTTCATAGGTAGTTTAGAATCTCTTGTGCGATTTTGGGGAGAGGTTGGTTAGCATTAATGCAAACATCAGCGGAATCTTTGTAAATCTCATAACGCTTTTTGTAGAGTTCTAATGCGATTTTGGAATCTTGAAAAAGAGGGCGTTTGGTTAATTCCTCTTGTGTGAGGCGAGATAGTATGGATTCAAAACTAAGGTCCAAAAAAAAGACTTTTCCCATTTGCCTAACATTGCAAAACATCGGCATTCCACCACCTGTTGCGAGGATGCAGCAGCGGATATTTTGGGATACAAACGCACAAAACTCCCGCTCAAGATTCCTAAAATACTCCTCGCCTTTTTTTGTGAAGATTTCGTTAATTGTGGCATTTTCGTTGTTTTGTATGATTTGATCACTATCAAGAATTAAAGTGTGGGTGTGCTGGTAGAGTGCCTTTGCTACGCTACTTTTGCCACTCCCCATAAACCCAATTAGCACGATATTAGTAGAAATCAATTTCTAAGCCCTCTTTAGTGGTTTTTAGGGAATATTTGTATTGCCCATCAAGATTAAGCGTGATTCGATAAAAGTCTAAATGAGTTTGCAGTTTGACTTCATTAATGACTGGCAAATTAGTCGTGATAGAATCTTGTAGATTTTGTTTGCTATCGCTTTTGAAGTCCAAAATAAGGCGCGTGGGGGAAGCAAGTGTGAAATCTCGAATCAGCTTTAAGGGGGTTTTTAAAATAAGATTTTTTTTGTCAATGTCAAAGGCAAAGATATTGTGAAAGTCAAAATTGCTAATGGTTGGTAAGGCTGTGTTTGCTTGCACTTCTTGGATTAGCACAAGTGGAAAATGCCAATCAATATTCCCATCAAGCTCTTGCTCCATTGTGCTAATAGAGCCATCGAGGTTTTGGTAAGAAAGGGCAATTTTTTTGATTTTTCGTGCGCTAGAGGGGAGATTTAGAGTGGTTTTGGTAAATAAGTCTAGCTTGGGTGGGTTTGAGATTTGCCCACTTTGTTTTGGGGTAATCACTGATTCAAAGGGATTTCTAGTGGGCTTGGTGCTATTATTTTCGCTAACTGATTGTGTTTGTGTGGCTTGTGTGGAGGGCTGGACATTGATATCTGGGATTTGGGGCAGTGCTTGAGGCTCATTGGCAAAAGCGCTTAAAGCAAAGATGAGAAATAGGCTAAAAATTTTCATTGTGACTCTAATCCTTTCAGTTCAAAAAATTCTTTTTGGAGTTTTGCGTTTTCATTCCTTAGACGTTCTACTTCTTGGGATATTTGCTTTTCTTTATCCCTAAGCCCTAGTAGCACACTTAAAGAGTTGCTACCAAAGAGCAGATTCCCAAAATAAACCCCTGTTATGCAAATGACCAACAAAAGGCTTAAAAAAGGAAGAAGTTTGTAAAATCCGCCCTTTTGGTAGTCAAAGTTTTGATTTTCCATTATTTTTTAAAGAGGTTTTTTCCTAGATATTCTGGGTAGGCTAATTCCTTTTCAATAGCAAGTAAGCGATTGTATTTTGCCATTCGCTCACTGCGTGCAGTGGAGCCTGTTTTGATTTCGCCTGTGTTGAGTGCGACTGCAAAATCTGCAATGAAACTATCTTCGCTCTCTCCGCTTCTGTGGCTCATAATGCAGCGGTAGTGGTTGCGTTGGGCTAGACGCATGGTTTCCATAGTTTGGCTAACGCTTCCGATTTGATTGGGCTTGATAAGCACAGCATTAGCGATATTTTGTTTGATTCCTTGTGTGAGAATTTTGGCATTGGTTACAAACAAATCATCGCCCACAAGCTGAATCTTGCCTCCTAACTTTTGGGTGAGTTTTTCCCAGCCTTGCCAATCATCTTCGCTTAAGCCATCTTCAATGGAAACAATGGGGTATTTTGCGATGAGTTTTTCATAATACTCTATGAGTTCTTCACTGTTAAGCTCACGTCCCTCGCCTTTTAAGTGGTAGATTCCTTTGTCATTGACAAACTCACTACTAGCCACATCAAGAGCGATGGCGATTTGGTCACCTTCTTTGTAACCTGCCTTTTTCACGGCTTCTAAGATGATTTGGATAGGCTCTTCATTGGTTTTAAGATTGGGGGCAAATCCGCCTTCATCACCGATACTTGTGATGTGTTTAGAATCCTTTAAAATCTTTTTTAAATGTTGGTAGATTTCAGCGCTTGCACGCATTGCTTCACTAAAGCTATCAAAGCCAATGGGCATAATCATATATTCTTGAAAATCCACTGTGTTATCAGCATGGCTACCACCATTGATGATATTTAGCATAGGAACTGGAAGCACAAGGGCATTGGCACCACCTAAATAGCGATAAAGAGGGATATTGAGACTTTTTGCAGCAGCCCTAGCCACTGCCATAGAAACCCCAAGCGTGGCATTGGCGCCAAGATTAGAGAAATTTTCTGTGCCATCAAGTTCGATAAGCGTGTTGTCAATATTTCTTTGGTCAAAAGGATTCATGCCACAAAGCGTATCAGCAATGCTGGTATTGACATTTTCACAAGCTTTTAAAACACCTTTTCCCAAGAATCGTTCCTCGCCATCGCGTAGCTCCAGAGCTTCTCTTTTGCCCGTGCTAGCACCGCTTGGGACAATCGCACTCCCCACACTTCCATCACTTAGCAAAACATTCGCTTGAATTGTTGGATTCCCGCGACTATCCAAAACTTCCTGTGCTTGAATCTCATCAATATAAATCATTTTTTCTCCCTATTCTTCTAAATTTTCATCATTATTTGTGGATAAATCATCGGTGAGGCTGATAGAAGCCTTGATTTTTTCCTCGATTTCTTGGGCGATTTTTGGATTTTCTTTGAGGAAGACTTTTGCGTTTTCCTTGCCTTGTCCGAGTTTTTTGTCCTCATAGCTAAACCACGCTCCACTTTTATCAACAATATCAAGCTTCACGCCATAATCGATTAACTCACCTTCTTTGCTGATTCCCTCGCCAAACATAATGTCAAATTCTGCCCCTCTAAAGGGTGGTGCAACTTTGTTTTTGACAACTTTTGCCTTGACGCGATTCCCAATATTTTGTTCGCCTTGTTTTAAGGTTGCAATGCGTCGGACATCAATTCTCACACTCGCATAAAATTTCAGTGCATTCCCACCGGTGGTGGTTTCTGGGCTGCCATACCCCATAACTCCGATTTTCATACGAATTTGATTGATAAAAATCACAGTGGTGTTCATTTTGTGAATCACGCCTGTAACTTTCCTTAGAGCCTGACTCATAAGCCTTGCTTGAAGCCCTACATGCTGGTCACCCATATCGCCTTCAATTTCGCTTTTTGGTGTGAGGGCAGCTACGGAATCGATGATAATTAAATCCACCCCACCACTTCTTGTGAGTGTTTCTAAAATTTCTAAGGCTTGTTCTCCAAAATCTGGCTGTGAGACAAGGAGGTTTTCGACATCAACCCCAAGCCTCTTAGCATAGGTCACATCAAGGGCATGTTCGGCATCGATAAAGGCACAGATTCCACCTTTTTTTTGACATTCTGCAACGATTTGCAAGGCAAGTGTGGTTTTACCTGAGCTCTCTGGCCCATAAACTTCAATGATTCTACCCTTTGGAATCCCACCAATCCCAAGTGCAATGTCTAGCCCCAAAGAACCGGTGCTAATAGAATCAATTTTTTCAACAGGCTTATCCCCAAGCCTTATTAAAGCACCTTTTCCAAAGGCTTTGTCGATTTGTTTGATTGCTAATTCGATTGCTTTTTGTTTGTTTTCATCTAACGCCATTTTTTCTCCTGCAAAAATAAAAATTGAATTTTAGCTAAATTAAAATAAAATCCCCTTTTCTTTTGAGTTAATTTTTGGCAAATTTTTTACCTAATGTTGTTTTAAAAATAAAAGACTAAAATTTTGCATTTGTTTTTTAAAAAAAGATAACAATGAGGTAGGCAATGAAGTTTCTATCCAAAATTTTTTATTTCTATTATGATGGGTTTAGGAATATGACTTTGGGAAAAAGTCTTTGGTTGGTAATTTTGCTTAAACTTCTTATTATTTTTGGTTTTTTAAAAATCTTTGTTTATGACAAAAGCTTGAAGGTGGATTTCAAAACGCAAGAAGAAAAAAGCAAGTTTGTTAGTCAGAATCTTATGAAGTTTTAAAAGGATAGTTATGGAGCAAGAACTCTTACAAAGAGCGGCAAGTGTGGATTGGAGTAGGGCGCAATTTGCCCTAACAGCTCTCTATCATTTTTTGTTTGTGCCTTTGACTTTGGGGCTTTCTTTTATTTTGGCGATTATGGAGAGTATTTATGTCAAAACCAAAAATGAAGAGTGGAAGAAAATCACGCAATTTTGGCTAGGAATTTTTGCGGTGAATTTTGCTATTGGTGTGGCAACGGGCATTATTATGGAGTTTGAGTTTGGGACAAATTGGGCGAATTACTCGTGGTTTGTGGGCGATATTTTTGGCGCACCTTTGGCAGTTGAGGGAATTATGGCATTTTTTTTAGAAGCGACTTTTTTTGCAGTGATGTTTTTTGGCTGGAATAAAGTCTCTCCAAAGTTTCATTTGCTCTCCACTTGGCTTGTTGCCATTGGGAGCAATCTTAGTGCATTTTGGATTTTAGTGGCAAATGGTTGGATGCAATATCCCATTGGGACGACTTTTAATTTAGAGAGTGCCAGAAATGAGATGGTAAGCTTTTTTGAAGTTGCCCTAAGCCCTGTGGCAATCAGCAAGTTTTTGCATACGATTTCAAGTGGTTATGTGATTTCAGCTTTAGTTGTGGTAGGGATTTCTGCGTGGTTTATTTTAAAGGGACGTGATATGGTGGCGGCTAAGAAATCTCTTATTGTGGGGGCGAGTTTTGGGCTCATTACTTCCATTTTCTTATTTATTAGTGGAGATGAAAGTGCGTATCAAGTTACTCAAAAGCAGCCTATGAAGCTAGCAGCGATGGAGGGAATTTATGAAGGCGAACATCGTGCGGGGCTTGTTGCGTTTGGAATCTTGAATCCCCATAAGCAAATTGGAGATAGCCAAAATACCTTTTTGTTTGATATTACCATTCCTTATGCCCTCTCAATCTTGGGGAATCGTTCATCAGATAGCTTTGTAGCAGGGATTAATGATCTTGTTTATGGGAATGCAGAAAAAGGGATTATGAGTATTGAAGAGAAAATTCAAAAAGGGCGTTTGGCTTTGGATGCTTTTAGGGAATACAAAAATGCTAGAGAATCTGGGGTTGCTACAAGCGATTTGGAGCATTACTCTAAGATAGTCAAAGAGAATATGCCTTATTTTGGTTATGGGTATTTAAAGGACGCTAAAGAGGCGGTGCCACCGATTGCTTTGACTTTTTATACTTTCCATTTAATGGTGGCTTTGGGGAGCTGGTTTTTTGTGTTATTTATTGTGGTGCTTTATCTTGCGATGGCAAATGAGATTGTGAAGTTTAGAAAAGTGCTATGGGTGGCTTTATGGACGATTCCGCTTGGATATATTGCTGCGGAGTGTGGGTGGATTGTTGCAGAAGTGGGAAGGCAGCCTTGGGCGATTCAAGATTTGATGCCTGTTGGCGTAGCAGCAACGCATTTGAGTAGCGTGAATGTGCAGATTTCTTTCTTTATCTTTTTGGTTTTATTTACCGCATTGTTGGTAGCAGAAATTGGCATTATTTTGAGGCAGATTAAAAAGGGTTTTGCACACTAAGGAGAAAAAATGTTTTTTGGATTAGAATTGCTTGGGTTGCAGATTTATTGGTGGGGAGTTTTGAGCCTTTTGGGAGGGCTTTTGGTGTTTATGTTTTTTGTGCAAGGTGGGCAGGGAATGCTTTTTGAGCTTGCAAAAAATGAGGAGGAAAAGACACTCATTATTAATTCTTTGGGGCGAAAATGGGAGCTTGGATTTACGACTTTAGTGCTTTTTGGTGGGGCTTCTTTTGCGGCTTTTCCTTTGTTTTATAGCACGAGTTTTGGAGGGGCGTATTGGGTTTGGTTGATAATTTTGTTTTGTTTTATTATTCAAGCTGTGAGCTATGAATACCGCAAAAAATCCGGAAATTTTTTGGGTTCTAAGACTTATGAAGTGTTTTTGTTCATTAATGGAATCTTGGGTGTTTTTCTTATTGGCATGGCGTTAAGCACCTTTTTTAGCGGAGCAAATTTTAGCTTAGATTCTTTTAATTTTGTAACTTGGGAGAATCCTGCTAAAGGCTTGGAAGCCTTGCTTAATCCTTGGAATTTCTTGCTTGGGTTTGCTTTGGTGTTTTTAAGCCGAATCTTAGCTTGTGCGTATTTTTTAAATAATATTGATGATGCGGTTTTAAAGGAGCGATTCAAACAAAAAATCTTGCCTAATAGTCTTGCTTTTTTGGTTTTTTTCTTGGCTTTTTTGGCATGGATTTTTACCAAAGAGGGCTTTTTGGTGTCAGAAAATGGGGTAGTGAGTTTGCAAAAGTATGTGTATTTGCAAAATTTCTTTGATTTGCCCTTTTTGATTGGAATTTT
>CALVAF010000095.1 GCA_944325475.1 uncultured Helicobacter sp. | reverse complement strand
TATGTGTCTAGCCATACCTTCTAAAGTTGTTGCCATTGATTCTAGCACCAATACTGCCACACTAGATACACTTGGGGTGATGCGTGAGGCAAGTTTGGATTTGATGAATGAAGAAGTGAAAGTCGGTGATTATGTGCTTTTGCATATTGGTTATGTGATGGGCAAGATTGATGAAGCCCAAGCGAAACTTTCATTGGAGACTTATGAAGAAATTATAAAGTCTATCGAGGAAGAAGAGCGGGAATTGCAAGAAGCAAATAATGAAGCAAATGATAAAGCAAAGTTCAATAAATAGATTAAGTAAAGTAAAAGCTAGAATCAAATTAAAGTGCTGTTTGGAATATTAAAGAGGGTGTTTTTTAAGGGGGGAATCCCTTAAAAATAGATTAAGCCTTAGGTCCAATCATTTTGGTAGGATCAATGTATTTGTTAAAGTCATCTTCGCTAACCAATCCCAATTCTTTTGCGCTTTCTTTGAGCGAGATTCCTTTTTTGTGTGCGTTTTTGGCGACTTTTGCGGCATTTTCATAGCCGATATGTGGGTTTAGGGCGGTTACAAGCATTAAAGAATTGTGCAGATTGTAATCAATTTTTTCTTTATTAGCAGTGATTTCAGTGGCACAATGGAGATTAAAGGAATGCATTGAATCAGCTAGTAAATCAAGACTTTGAAGGAAATTGTAGATGATGACGGGCTTAAAGACATTGAGCTCGAAATTCCCTTGACTTGCTCCAAAGCCTATTGCTGCGTCATTTCCCATAACTTGCACTGCCACCATTGTGATAGCTTCGCATTGTGTGGGATTGACTTTGCCGGGCATGATAGAGCTTCCAGGTTCGTTTTCGGGGATATTGATTTCTCCAAGCCCACATCGAGGACCACTTGCAAGCCAACGAATGTCATTAGCAATTTTCATTAAATTTGCCGCCAAGCCTTTCATCGCACCATGGGTGAAGTTTATCGCATCATGGCTTGTTAGAGCGTGGAATTTATTGGGGCTAGAGACAAATTGGGTGCCAAGGAGTTTGCTTAGCTCTTCACTCACCATTTCACTCAAATTTGGGTGTGCATTTAGCCCCGTTCCTACCGCTGTCCCACCGATAGCGAGTTCCCGCAAAGTCGGTAGGGAAGCAAGAATTTGTGCTTTGGAATGCTCTAACATTGAAAGATAGCCGCTAAACTCTTGTCCTAAAGTCAGTGGTGTGGCGTCTTGTAAATGTGTTCTACCGATTTTGATAATGTCTTTGAAATCCTCTACCTTTTGTTTAAAGGTTGCAATGAGTGTATCAAGGGCTGGAATTAGTTTGTTTTCAACTTGTTCGATGGCAACGATACTCATAGCAGTTGGGAAAGTGTCATTTGAGCTTTGGGACATATTGACATGATCATTGGGGTGGATAAGCTTTTCTTTACGGAAATCTCCACCTAGAATTTCTGTGGCACGATTGGCAATGACTTCATTAAGATTCATATTGCTTTGTGTGCCAGAGCCTGTTTGCCAAATAGCAAGGGGGAAGTTATCATCAAACTTACCTGCAATAATCTCATCGCAAGCTTGTGTGATGGCATTTGCCTTCTCCTTAGGCAATTTGCCAAGTTTGCAATTCACGATTGCAAGGGACTTTTTGAGATTGGCAAAGGCGTAAATGAGCACTTTTGGCATTTTTTCAATCCCAATTTTGAAGTTTTCTAAACTTCGCTGTGTTTGTGCGCCCCAATATTTGTCATTAGGGACTTTGATTTCGCCCATTGTGTCGTGTTCGATTCGATAATCCATTATAAACTCCAAAAAATAAAAATAGAATGCAATATTAAACCTAAAAAAACTATAAATTTTGCTTAGAGTGCTTATGAAAATTGAAGTTAGGTTTGTGGGGTGTTAAAAAGTATTTAATATTTTTTTAGCTAAAATGTAGCCTTTTAAAATTGTTTGTCTTTAGAATTTTTTTAAAGATTTAAATTTGAGAATAATTCCCTAAAGGAGAAACAAATGTTTGATGGGAAATACAAAGCGGAATTGCAAAAAGCATTAGAAGAAAATAAGCTTTTAAGAGCTGAGATTTACAGATTGCAAGAAGAAAAAAGGAGTTTGCAGGCAGAGATTGAGGCAAAACCTGAAGATGATGGGGGCAAGAGTGGAGACATTGAAATTTTTAGAGATATGACTTTGGGTTTGGTTAGAAGCTGCAGCGTAAATCTTAAGACATTACAAGATGATTTTGCAAAGTCTGTGGATTTGCTTTATAGCGCTAAAGATTTTGCGACAGAAAATATCCAAAACACAACAACAACACAGAGCGTTTTGATTGAAGGGCTATCAAATATGACAGCCAAACTTTCTGATTTTAATAATATGATTACTCAAGTGCAAAATGACTTTGCAGCAATTTCTAGTGTTATTTCCTTAATCACTGATATTTCTGACCAAACTAATCTTCTTGCGCTTAATGCAGCAATTGAAGCAGCACGTGCTGGGGAGCATGGAAGAGGCTTTGCGGTTGTGGCTGATGAGGTGAGAAAGCTAGCAGAACGCACACAGAAAGCAACAAAAGAGATTGAAATGAATATCCAAGTGGTGCAACAAAATTTTTCTGAAGTGCAAACTTCCACAGATGAAATCATCAAAGAAATGGAAGTTTTAGGCACACAAAATGAGACTTTGGAGAAGATTCAAAATTCTGCAGCACAAATCAGTCAGGGCACACAGCAGATTCTCACAACAACTTTCATTGGGCTTGTGAAGCTTGATCATCTGCTCTTTAAGATTAATGGATATAATGCAATCTTTACTGAAAATATGGAGGCAAAATTTGTTGGGCATCATGATTGCCGCTTGGGTAAATGGTATGACAGCGGAAAGGGTAAAGAAAATTATTCCACATTGCCTAGCTATCCATTGATTGAAGCACCACATCAAGGCGTGCATGACAATATCATTGCGGGTTATAGATC
>CALVAF010000094.1 GCA_944325475.1 uncultured Helicobacter sp. | reverse complement strand
ATAGTGCAAAATGGATAATTCGCCGCTTGTGCGTTTTGCGTTTTGGTTAATGCATTAAAAGTTGTTGATTTTCCAACATTTGGCAGCCCAACAATTCCAATTGATAATCCCATATTTTTCCTTTATTTAGCCTTGCTTTTAATAAACTCCACACATGCTCTAATCCCAGCTCCACTTGCTCCAAAGGGATTGACCCCCCAAGCTTTCTCCACATATGCAGGACCAGCAATATCCAAATGCAACCACTTATCCCTAAGTGATTCTGCAACAAATTCCCCCAAAAACATTCCTGCGGTAATCGCACTTCCATAGCGACTTGATGGGATATTACACAAATCAGCAATTTCAGACTTAAAAAGTTTTCCCAAATAAGGGTTAAAAGGCAAGATTCCAGTGAGTTCCCCCGACTGAAAAGCCACCTTAGCAAACTCCTCTTTTAATCCTTTGTTATACCCCATAATCCCGGTGGTGTAATCCCCCAATGCCACAACACAAGCCCCCGTTAAAGTCGCCAAGTCAAAGAGAAAATCTGGCTCCAAATCGCTCGCAAAACTCAAGCAATCTGCCAAAACTAGCCTCCCCTCTGCATCGGTATTCCGCACTTCAATCGTCTTTTGATTCCTCGCCCTTAGAACATCATCAGGCTTATACGCATTCCCTCCAATCATATTTTCAGCCAATCCCAAAATCCCATGCACTTCTGCATTAATCCCTAGCCTTGCAACGGCTTCTAAAATCCCAATCACTGCACATGCACCGCTTTTGTCAGCTTTCATTGTTGTCATATAATCGCCGGGCTTCAAGCTAAGTCCTCCGCTATCATAAGTCAGCCCCTTACCCACAAAGACAAATTTAGGAAGCTTCTGCCCCTTAGCCCCTTTTGGCTTATAGCTCAAATGCACCAAATAAGGCTCATGCACACTTGCTCTAGCCACAGCTAGAAACGCCTCCATTTTTTGTTTTTCCAAAAACTTTGAATCATAAATTTTACACTCAAATCCTACCTCTTTTGCACGATTTTCTGCAGATTCTGCCATATATTTTGGAGTGGCTTTCTGGGGCGGAGTATTAACCAAATCACGCACATAATTAATACTTATTGCCAAAGCTTCAGCTTCCAAAATACCTTTTTGTAAGCTTTTTTTATCCAAACTGCTTGAAGTTAAATAAATTTCTTTTAAACTTACCTCGCTCTTTTTGCTTTTAAACGCCTCATAGCTATAAGCCCCAAGCAAGATTCCCATACAGATTTTACCTATCTCTTCTTCCCTCTCTACCTCTATGGAGGCAGATTTAATCTTTAGCTTTTTTAAGCTACAAATGGCATTTGCCAAAGAATCACTTAAAGCATTAGGGAATTCATAATCATATTTTTCAATCCCCACAAAAAACTTCCTACTCTCGCTAACTAGGCAACTTCCTTCACCTTTAAAACCATAAAAATCCAAAGCTTCTTTTTCGCTTTTACTTAAATTCTTAGGGAGCTTTTTATCCCTCAAAAGCACGATTGTTACATCGCTTTTTTTATCACTTGCTATGATTCTCATTTTTTCTCTCCTATGATTTTTTTCTCTACTTTTTGAGTCATTTTATGCAGATAATAATAAATCCCACCCCCAAGCAAAATCGCAAAAGGAATGGCAATATAATAATGCTCTTTTCCATAATGCACTAAGGCTAAAAGTTCTTCCCCAAAAAAATACGCCAAAAGAATTGTAATTGCCGCCCAAACCATTGCACTAACAAGATTAATAAAGGCAAAAGTTTTCGCACTATAACGCGTAACACCGATACTCATTGGGATAATCGTCCGCATTCCATACAAATACCTTTGCACAAAAATAATCGACCAACCATACCTCTGCAAAAGCAAATGCGCAAAAGCAAATTTCCTGCGTTGGGTTTTGAGTTTTTTGTAAATAAATTGCTTGTTATAACGCCCAATATAAAAATAAATTTGATCTCCAATAAATCCGCCAAGTCCAGCTACCAAAATCGCAATGGGAATAGTCATATGCCCTGTATGGCACATAATTCCAGCCATAATAAGCCCAAGCTCTCCTTCTAAAATACTCCAAAGGAATAAAATAATATAGCCATACTCCTGAATCCACTGCGTAAATAATGCTTCCATTGTAAAATCTTTAAACCAAAAAATATTTTAAATTTTATCAAATTTTTGCTTAACAAATTGCCTAATTTTAAGAAAGGTTTTTATTTTCTAGCTTGAAATTCCAAAGAAATAGAATTAACACAATGCCTCGTGTTTTTGGGCGTGAATCCCTCCCCTCTAAAAACATGTCCCAAATGCCCTCCGCACTTCGCACAGACAATCTCTATCCTTCTGCCATCACTATCTAGCTGCTCTTTAACCGCCCCTTGAATACAAGAATCAAAGCTAGGCCAACCACAACCAGAGTGAAATTTGTCTTTTGATTCATACAGCGCACTACCACATTGTTTGCAACAATAAATCCCCTCCTCAAAAAAATTCTCATATTCCCCACTAAAGGGCGCCTCCGTGCCTTTATAGAGAATCACTCTTTGTTCTTCTATGCTGAGTTTTTTATACATTTTTATCCTTTAAATTGCAAAATATTTGGCTTCTTTGTGTGGGACGATTAACGCTGAAGTTGTCGCCTCTGGACTCATCTGATAAGTCTCACTTAGTGTAATCCCAAATTCTTGAGGCTTTAGCAAATTAAATAACCCTACATTTAACGCCAAATCCGGACATGCCGGATAGCCAAAGGAATACCTCTCGCCCTCTTTTTCTCCCAAGCCAAGCTCACACCTCACTCTTTTGTGTATGAAATCCGCCAAAGCCTCTGCTAACTCCACGCCCAAAGCATGGGTAAGATAATATTTGTGATATTCACCATTTTTGTAGAGTTTTTCCTCAAAAGGCGCAAGATTTAGCCCACTAGAAACAAGATGCAGCGCGCAAATATCACCCCTTTTGTCAAAATAATCCCCCAAGCACAAATAAGGCTTTTTGGTGCTTCTAGGGAATAAAAACGATTCTGCGTTGCTAAAATTCGCCTTTTCACTCAATTCCAAAATCAACCCATCTGCCTTATCCTTTGGAATCTTCGTGCGAGTATGGTAATACCCATAAAGCACCACAGGGGCAAAAATATTTTTCCCTATAAATTCCTTTTTAAGTGATTCAAACAAAGGCTCCAACTCACTTTCTTTGAGCTTTAAATATTCCTCTTTTTTAAGTTTGCTATAACCCCAACGGTGCTTGAAAAGCAAATCTTTATCCACCCATTCAAAAACACTCTCCACTTCACTAGCGCTTAATTCCAAAGATCTTCTTCCAAAAAATGGCGGCTTATAGCTTTGGTAAGTGAAATCTATCTCACACTTTGTAGGACGCACGATATTTTGCGCTTCTCGCTTTGCTTGTTTTTCTAACTTTTTTGCCATTCTTTGTTCAAGTTTAAAATCAGCTTTTTTACCCTTTTGCGATGGTAACGTAATATCGCTAAAATCGCCACTTTGAATAATCTGCATCGCCGCAACACTATCAAAAGCGTCCTTGCAGTAAAAAATAACCCCTTCATAATTAGGGCGGCAATACTCCTCCACAAAATTCCGATTCAAAGCTGCCCCACCAAGCATCACAGGAATCTTAATTCCAAGCCTCTTTAGCTCCTCTAAATTTTCTTTCATCACAAGTGTAGATTTTACAAGCAACCCACTCATTCCAATACAATCCACCTTTTGTGTCCTAAGAACTTCCAAAAATTTCTCTAGCTCTGCTTTAATTCCAATATTAATCACACAAAAGCCATTATTACTTAAAATAATATCCACAAGATTCTTGCCCACATCATGCACATCACCTTTCACCGTCCCAATCACAATAGTCGTTTTATGCGTACTTGTTTTTTTAGGCAAAAATTCATTAAGATAATCCACACTTTTTTTCATCACTTCCGCACTTTGTAGCACAAAAGGTAGCTGCATTTCTCCATTCCCAAACTTCTCCCCAACCACTTTCATCGCATCAATCAAAATTTCATTCACAATTACTTCAGGATTAATCTCATCTTTAGCACTTGGCAGGATTCTTTGCATCGCATTTAAATCCCCTTCAATAAGGTATTTTGTGATTTTTTCTTTTGTGCTTAGGTGCGTGTCTTCTTCTTTTTTCTCAAACCCCATTCCTAATTTTTTCTCAAAATAACCAATAAAATCATACAGAGCTTGCGGGCTTTTTTGGGTATTAAAAATCAGATTCTCACACACCTCTATATCCTTATCTTCAAGCCTTACATAAGGGATAATGTGAGCAACATTCACAATTGCCGTACTCAAACCTCGCTTAATGGCATGGTATAAAAAGACGGAATTTAAACAGATTCGCCCTTCTTTACTTAGCCCAAAAGAAATATTAGAAAGCCCCAGAGTGCTTCCTGCTTTGGGATAGAGTTTCCTTAGCTCTGCAATGGCTTCAAGCGTCTCTATACCAGCGGTAAAATACTCCTCATCACCACTTCCAATCGTAAAGGTCAAGGGGTCAAAAATAATATCCTCCTCCCTTAATTGATGAATTTTAATCGCTCTCTCCATCATTCTCTTGGCGCATTCCACTTTACGCTGCTTATTCTTACACATCCCTTGTTCATCAATCATCAAACACACAAGCACACAGCCAAACTTCTTAGCCAAACTTGCCACTTTATCAAACTTCTCAATACCATCTTCTAAATTTGCTGAATTAATAATGCACCGCCCACCAATGAGTTTTAAGGCAATCTCTAAGGCATTTATCTGCGTAGAATCAGGCATCAAAGGTAACGGGATCTTGGTTGCATAACGCGCAATTAACTCTTGCATATCTTTGCCTTCCTCTCTCCCAGCAAATGCCACGCTCACATCAAGCACATGTGCTCCACTTTTAACCTGCTCACTACCAACACCCAAAGCCCCCTCATAATCCTCTTTTAAAAGTAATTCCCTAAAGGCTTTTGACCCTGTGGCATTGGACTTCTCGCCAATGAGAAGTGGTGCGGGTTCTTGATTTAATTCACAAAACCCAAACAAAGACGTCACACTTGGCTTATACTCTCCCTTTGGAGGCAGCGGAATCTTATCCTTTGTCTTGGTAACAAGCGCTGCAATATGACTAGGAGTCGTCCCACAACAACCCCCAAGCAAAGCCACCCCATTAATCTCTAAAAACCCACTTTCAATCTCACTAAACTCCTCTGCATCCATAGGATAATAAGTGATTCCTCCTTTGTTTTGCGGCAGTCCTGCATTGGCATGGATAGAAATGGGGAATTTGCTCACTTTACTAAGCTCGATTAAATATTTCTTTGCTAAATCTGGACCCAAACCGCAATTAATCCCCAAAGAAAAAATCTCAAAAGGTTCCAAAATATAAAAAAGTGTGGTAATGTCTGTCCCAATTAACAGAGTTCCATTGGTTTCAATCGTCGCAGAAACCATAATTGGCAAACTCTCATCAATCTCTCTAACTGCATGCAAAGCCGCCTTTATCTGCAAAGGATCTTGTGCAGTCTCTAGTAACACCAAATCCACCTTCGCTTCTTTAAACCCCCTAACTACCTCACAATAGCCTAAAAACATTGAATCATAATCAATATGCCCAAGACTAGGTAATTTCGTCCCCGGACCCAAAGAACCCGCCACAAACAAGGCGTCTTTTTGATTTTCAAGTGGCGTGTGTGCGGCAACACATTCCTTAGCTAACTGCACCCCAAGTCTTGCAATCTCCCTAGAATACTCCTGCATTTCATATTCTGCTAACACCCATTCCATCGCCCCAAAAGTGTTACTTGTAAGAATATTTGCCCCAGCTTTTAGGTAGCTTGTATAGACTTCTTTTACAGATTCTGGGCTAAAAAGATTTAAAGCTTCAGTGCAACCTGCTAAACTTTCCCTTTTTGCATTTTTACCCCAATTAATGTTTTCTTTTTTTTGAATCTCCGTCCCCATTGCTCCATCTAAGATTAAAATCTGCTTTTTAATGATTTCTTGCAATTTTGCTTTCACTTTGTTTATCCTCTTGCTTTATTTTTTGTGCTGACTTTTTTTAGCCAAATCCAGATTCCACCAAACAAAACAACCATAAAAATTGGAGCTAAATAAGGGTATTCTCCCAGTAAATCTACGCCTTTGACAATCGCCTCCCCCAAAAAATAACTCAAAAACCCAACACTCACGCCCCACAGCACAGCACCCAGCGCATTATAAAAGCTGAATTTCACAAAACTATAGCTAGTCAGCGCCACTGCAAAAGGCACTAATGTTTTTAAGCCATAAACATATTTTTTGACTAGCAAAATCACCGAACCATATCTTTTCATCAAGAGATGAACATAAGCAAGTTTCCTGCGGTGCTTAGAGAGATAAGACATCATTCCTTTTTTTTGAT
>CALVAF010000093.1 GCA_944325475.1 uncultured Helicobacter sp. | reverse complement strand
ACTATCTATTCTTCCTTCTTTATAATCTTCCCATGCTTTAACTAAAAACCTATAATCTTCATTTTTTACACTTTCTGGTATAGAATAAAAACTCATATTTTTCCTTTCTTTAAAATTTCACCAAAATAATATACAATATTATTTATATACAATATGTATTTTAAAAAAATATTGCAAAAAAATAAAAAAATGTAACTATATTACACAAATTAGAAGAATCAAAAAGCAATATTGTAATTTTTCAAAACATAAAAAGGCTTAACTTCAAAATTTTTCAATTTAGATTAATGTTTATCTAAATGCCGCTTATCAAATAAGCTATTTAAATGCACATTCCCCAAAGCTACTTTTAGTGAAGTGAAAAAATCTGGATTAGCTTCTTCCATTTCTTTTAGCATTTGCTTTGTTTTCTCTCTTGCATAAGGGCGTTTGTCATCACTTTGCCACAAAATTGGGCAATTACAATCTGGGGCGATATAGATATTATTTTTAGTGATGAAATCAATAATCTGCCGCTCCCGCACAAAAATCAAAGGACGAATCACATACAAACCATTTTGCGCCTGATAAATAGGCGGCATCGAACGCAAAGCACCATTATAGGCAAGATTCATCATAAAACTTTCTGCTGCATCGTCTAAATGGTGTGCTAAAGCGATTTTATTAAACCCACCCTCTAGGGCTTTAGAATACAAAGCTCCCCTCCGCATACGCGAACAAAAGCTACAATACACACTACCCTCACGGCGATTCTCCTCCAAAATCTTATAAATATCTGTGCGGTAAAGCTCATAGGGAATCCCATTTTTTTCACAATATTCAAAAATATATTCATACTCCCCACCGCGACCATAATCAACCGTGAGCGCTTTAAACTCAAAATCAAAGGGGGCATATTTTTTAAGCCTTGCTAATAAAGTGGCTAAAAGTATTGAATCTTTCCCGCCACTCAAACCCAAAAGCACCTTATCACCCTCTTTTATCAGCCCAAATTCTGCATTAGTACTACCTGTAATTTTAAGAATTTTTTTACTAATTTCTACCATAATTTCTCCTAAAACTCACAATTATCTTACTCAAACAAGCTCCCTTGTGTGCCGCTTTTGCCCTTTAGCTTCCATACCCGCTTTAAAATCACAGAGCGCAATTTCTTCTAATACATCTTTAACCATCTTTTTATTGGCTTGAATCCCATTTTTACTAAGCGGCATCACTTGCAAGACTATATCATCAAAGCCCACACTCTTTCCATTTTCTGCTTCTGCCTTTTTGAGTATTGCCTCTGTAATATATTCAACCCGTTTTTCTAGTGGGATTCCATAGTTTGTTAGTGCATAGTCTTTTTGCAAGTGATACTTTCCTTCTGTGTCCTTCTCAAACCTCTCATTAATGGCAGGTATAAATGTTTCAAATTTTCCAGAAATTAGGTGTAAATAACCATTATTCATGGATTTAATAACCAATTCATTCCATATTTCTTCCAATGTTGCACCTTTGTTTTCTATAATAATTGCTTCTATGTCTTGAAACATTTGCTCCACTATATCAAGCCCCATATCAGCCTTTGCTCTTGATTTTGGATTATCTATTTTTTTAAAATAAATTATAATTTGCCCCTTTAGGACACTAGCAGGATTTTGCACTTTTTTAAAGCTAGCCTGTCCATTATCTTGTCTCACACTTCCTGCATACTCAAAACCCACATTTTCTGCAGATTCTACAATGATTTGAAAAAGCTTTGGGTCTTGATGTTGGAAGACAAAGGCAAGATAACGATTATATTTAAACACTCGATCATTTCTTTAAGAGATTTTGTCATTAGCTCTTGGTATTCATCACTGCTTTTTTCTAAGCTACCCTTTTTGATACACTCTCTTTCTTTTAAGTCTCTATCCACAGGCAAATCAAACCAGACATTCCACATTGTGCTTAAGTCAAGATAAGGGATCTTCGCTCCATAAGGAGGGTCGATGATAAAGTCGATAGATTCTGATTGTATTTCTCTTAGATTGGTCACATCAGCTTGGAATATCTTTTCACCATTGCTTTTACTAAGTATAGAATCTAATTCGTCTTTAAGAGCAATTTCTAGCAAAACTTCCTGCCTAGCAATAGCAAAAAGCCTTAGCTCAAAACCATTACAAAGGGCAAAATAAGGAGATTTAAAATGCGTGGCATAGAGTAAAACCTGCTGATAATTTTTACTCTCTTTGGTGATACTCTCGCTTGGAGACTTTGCATCAAATATGCAGTGAATCTTAGAATCCACAAAAAGCATATAGTCTGGCATAAAATCTGTTTCTAGCTGCTTATTACTCCCTACTTGCAGCTTTGCCCTACCCCGCAAGGAAAGCTGCGCTTCTAATGTGGGCTTTGTATTCTCTTTTTGTTTTGTAGAATCTTTTAACACAAAGCCTAACTTTTTTAATAAGGGCATGATGATAAACTCTCTTACTGAATCTTCTTTAAAATTCTCTACTTTTAATAAACTCCAATCTTCCAACATCACACTTCCCTTGGAATCTCAAGCTTATCCTTTAAACGCACTTTTACAAACTCCTCTATCTCTTGCTCCAAAACAAAATGTTTATCATACTTTATCACCGCCACTTTTTCATTTTCATTAATAAACCACTCCAAAATACCCCTAAGCTCCACCAAAACTTCCAAATCCTCACTTTTAACTCCCTCTTTTAGAGGCAGATAAAAGTTTTTTTGAAAAGTTGGATTTGCTAAAAACCCTAGAAGTAAAATCCACAAACACGAAACAAGCACCACAAAAACACTAATGGCTAACATACCAAAATACTCATACAAATGCCCCCCAATCAAAGCCCCCACAAATGACCCCAAATACCCACAGGAAGTGAAAATCCCCAAAGCACTACCCTTTTGATGTGCCTTGCAATAGCGACTAGCAAGGCTTTGCATAATCGGCTCATGCACTGAAAAACCAATAAAAAATACCAAAACTCCTGCCACAAATGCCCAAACACTCTCTCCAAGCATCAAAAGATACGCCACCACAAAAAGCAAGACTCCAATCACCAAAACGCCTTTAAACTCCCCCTTTTTCTCCGCAAAAATAGCCGCTGGAATCATCGCAAAAAATCCCAAAAGACTGGCTGGAATATACACTTGATACAAATCCTCTTTAGGCATTTCAAAACCCTTAGTTAAGGCAATAGGAATAATCAAAAATGCCAAAGTCATAAAACCTTTTTGCAAGAAATTAGTGAGATTCATAATCTGCAAATTTTTGTTTTTTAAAATGGCTGTGTATTTATCCGAGCTAGAAATAAAACTATAATGAATCTTTGGAGTTTCTGGCACAAATAAAAATAAAATCAATAAGCTCACAATCCCTAAAATTGCAGTAATCCAAAACAAACTTGCCACCCCAAAATAAGCCCCCAAAATAGGTCCTAAAATCAAAGCTGCTGTAAAACTAAGTGAGATAGTAGCACCCATTAACGCCATTGCCTTAGTGCGTTTCTCCTCACGCACCAAATCTGCAATCATCGCGCTCACAACACCCCCAATCGCCCCAGCTCCTTGCAAGAATCGCCCCAAAATCAACATATAAATATCTTCACTCATCGCACAAATAATAGAACCCAAAATAAAAATAAAAAGCCCAATGGCGATGATGCTTTTACGTCCAAACTTATCGCTTAAAAATCCAAAAGGAATCTGAAACAAAACTTGTGTAAGCGCATAGCCACCTATGGCAATCCCCACCAAAATGGGACTCACTCCCTCCAAAGACAAAGCATATAAGGATAAAAGCGGCATCACAACAAATAATCCAAAAAAGCGTCCGGCTAAAATAATGCTTAAAGGCATGATTTGCCTCATTAGGGATTGCTGTTTCATAGATTCTCCAATTTTTGCTAAAATTCCAAAAACAAAAATTTAATTTTACCCAAAATACTCTAAACAAGGCAATACAATGCGACTAATTTTAGCCACTTCTAACCTTGATAAAATCAAAGAAATTAAAAAAATCTATTCCCATTTGAAAAACTGCGAGATTCTCGCATGGGATAAGCTCATCACACCTTTTGAAATAGAGGAAAATGGCACAACTTTTCAAGAAAATGCACTCATCAAATCTAAAAGCGTCTTTAGAACCCTCAAATCACAGAATCTTTTGACCCTAAAAGACATTGTGCTTTCTGATGATAGTGGAATCTGTGTCGAAGCACTTGGTGGGAAACCCGGAATCCACAGCGCAAGATACAGCGGAGGCGATTCTCAAGCAAATCTCAAAAAGCTTTTAGAAGAAGTTGCAAAACTCCCCAACCAAAGTGCTTATTATTGCGCCTGCATTGGGATAAGCAGCTTTTATGGGGATTTTAGCACTCATGGGTTTATGTATGGCAATGTAATCACACAAGCACGCGGAGAAAATGGGTTTGGCTATGACCCTATGTTTGTCCCAAGGGGCTTTAAGCAGACTTTAGCAGAACTTAGCAGTGAAATAAAAAATGCAATTTCCCACCGCACTATCGCACTAAAAAGGGCAGAATATATCCTAAAAGCTCTACTTTTCAGCTAGAATCTGCATTTTGCCATTTTTTAGCTCGACATAAAGCTCTTTATTCCCCTTAGAAGAGTAGTTAAGATTCCCTTTTAAATACGCCTTATAATCTTGATAATAGCCAATTTTAAAGAGATTCTTGCCCTCTTCATTAGGATAAGGCGAAATATTAATTTTACTAAATTGGATATTTTTTTGCTGACCTTTGTTGAAAATTTGCTTCTTTACTGCCGCAAAGGCATTGTATTTTTGCCCATCATAGCGGATAAAATCTTTGCTATAAAAAGAAAGATACGAAGTTATTTCATTATTTTTCCATGCCTCTTTCCATTGGAACAAATCTGCTAAAATCACTTCCAAATCTCCCTTTTTAACCGTGCTAATCTCATTTGAAAAGGTAATCAGCAAAGAATCTCGATGGTCAATCATCTTATCTACCGAAGTGAGAATATTATTTTCAATCGCAATACAACCACGCGTGTTTAACTCTTCTCGATTGCCATTAAGCGGCATTCCATGAATCCAAATTCCATAACCCGTGCGTTTTTGCACCCTATCATAGAGATTGGGATAAGAAGTGCTAAAGGCTAAAGGTCCATAGTATTGGTCCAAATTCACCAGTCTTTTATCAAGCGTATAAACTCCAATGGGTGTTGCTAAATCCCCTTCTTTTTGCTTGTGTCCGCCTTTAGAACCCACTAAACTATTCACATTTAACTTCTCCACCCATTTGCCATTTTCTAAGGCATAGAGTTTTAGCCTTGGTGATTCTAGTGTTGGGGCGTCCTTTGAAGCCACAAACAAATATTTTAAATCCTCATAATATCCAAAACGCGTGTCTTTATCCTTTAATACCTCTTTCCAATATTCCTGTGTCTGCAAAACCGCATCGATTTTTTTCTCTAATGCCTCTACCCCATTTTCACGATAGATTCTAATCCAATCATACTCATTTGCATAACTAAAAACCGTTATTAGCAACAACCAAACAATCTTCATTTCTGCTCCCTTTAATCCTCAAAATTATAACCAATTTTCTTCAAGCCCTCTTTTTGCTTACTCCAGCTTGATACAACCTTTACAAAAAGTTCCAAATATACTTTTTTGCCAACAAATTTTTCTATTTTTTCTCTTGCATTTTTTCCAATCCTTTTTAAGGTTTTACCCTCTTTGCCAATCACCATTGCCTTTTGGCTCTCTTTATGCACGATAATATTTGCTTTGATATAATCTAAACTTATTTTTTCTTTATAAATATTCACCACAACATCACTTTCATAAGGTAGCTCATCACTAAGATTATCAAAACAAGATTCTCTAATCATCTCCTTAACAATTTCTCGAGTGCTATTTGGGCTTAAAATCTCTGGGTCATAATAATAAGGGTTTTGAGGCATTTTTTGAGCGACCTGCTTCACCACATTTTTTAATGACCCAAAATCCTTATAAGAAATCGGAATCAAAGCTTCATAGCAATCCTGATATTTCTGATACTCCTCAATCTTATAAAACAGCTCCTCTTTACTCACACTATCACTTTTAGGCAAAAGTAAAAAATGGGGCTTGTTTTTTGCATTTTCCAAAAACTCCTCATAAAAGCTAACTTTATCGCTTGCAGGTGCTAAAAAAAGCAAAAAATCACAATCTTGCATGGCTTTCATGGCTTCTTTTAGCATATATTGATTAAGCAATTTCTCTTGTCTATGAATCCCGGGTGTATCCACAAAGACAATCTGCACTTCCTCTACCATAACCACGAGATTCATACGCCTTCTTGTTGCATTTGCCTTGTGGGAGACAAGGGCTAATCTCTCACCCAAAAGCGTATTTAAAAAAGTGCTTTTCCCAGCATTTGGTCTCCCCAAAACCGCTACAAATCCCGCCTTGCTTTCCAAACAAAGTCCTATAAAATATATCGCGCCATATCACTATTAGCCACAAGATTTTCTAATTTCTCTTTGACAAGCGATTCAGTGATTTCCACCTCTTGCCCTTTATAACTTTCAACCTCAAAGCTAATCTCTTCAATCACTTGCTCCACCACCGTGTGTAGCCTCCTAGCACCAATATCCTCGGTTTTTTCATTAGCAAGTTGCGAGTAATGGGCTAAAGCCCTAATGGCTTCCTCACTAAACTTCAAAGTTACTTCTTCCACCGCTAAAAGCGCCTCATATTGCTTTAAAATAGAATTTTTAGTTTGGGTTAAAATTTTATAAAGCACTTCTTCATCAAGACTATTTAACTCCACACGTAAAGGGAATCGTCCTTGTAATTCTGCAATCAAATCACTAGGCTTACTAAGGTTAAAGGCACCCGCTGCGATAAATAAAATATAATCCGTTTTAATACTTCCATATTTTGTATTAACAATACTTCCCTCAACAATAGGCAACAAATCCCTTTGCACGCCTTCTTTACTTGGGTCCTGCCTACCTTGAGAGTTTGAGCTTACCGCCACCTTATCAATCTCATCGATAAAAATAATCCCACTACTCTCTGCTCTCTTTAGCCCCTCTTGTTTAATACCTTCTAAGTCCAACAACGCCTCACTTGCCTCAACTTTCAAAATCTCTTTTGCTTCTTTTATCGTCACTTCTTTTTTAGGATTTTCTTTAGGTGAGGCAATAAATACCCTAGCAATCGTTTCTTGCACCTTTGCAAATTCAGCTGGCATATTGCCATCTTCAATTTCAAAAGCACGTTTAGGGATTTCAATCTCAATTTTCAAATGGTCCATTTCACCATTTTCGACCTTCTGCCTCATCTTTGCTGAGGCTTTTTCATATTCCTCTATCTTCTGCTCACTTGCCCCTTTAGGAAGCGGAGGAATCAGCTTTTCTACGATTTTATCTAACACATATTTTTGGATTCCATCAGCGTTTTTTTGTCTCTGCTCTTCTTTGACTAGATT
This sequence comes from uncultured Helicobacter sp., assembly GCA_944325475.1. Classification (GTDB taxonomy): domain Bacteria; phylum Campylobacterota; class Campylobacteria; order Campylobacterales; family Helicobacteraceae; genus Helicobacter_D. The sequence goes on along the minus strand of CALVAF010000093.1, from coordinate 1,481 downwards.
AATAGAGGCTACCACCAAATCCCGCACCATAGATTCCACATCTCTACCCACAAATCCCACTTCTGTGTATTTACTTGCCTCCACTTTTACAAAAGGTAGCCCCATCATTTTTGCCATACGCCTTGCAATTTCAGTTTTTCCTACTCCAGTTGAACCAATCATCAAAATATTCTTTGGCATGATCTCTTCTTGAATCTCTTTTGGAAGTTGTAGCCTACGATAACGATTCCTTAGTGCAATAGCGACTTTCTTTTTAGCATTATTTTGTCCAATAATATATTCGTCTAAATAACTCACAATTTCTTTTGGTGTCATTGCAATATAATTTTCCATTTTTTACTTTTATTCCTCACTTTTAAAGTTCTAAAATTTTGATATTTTGATTCGTATAAATACAAAGTTCTCCAGCAATTTTTAGCGATTCTAGCACCAAATCTCTTGGCTCCATCTGCCCACCACCAAATCTATCCAAAGCCCTTGCAGCAGAGAGAGCATAGTTCCCACCGCTACCAATAGCTGCGATTTTCCCATCTTCTGGCTCCACCACATCACCCGTCCCACTTAAAATAAAAATCCGCTCTTTATCTAGCACAATCATCATTGCTTCTAAACGTCTTAAATATTTATCTTTTCGCCATTCTTTAGAAAACTCTATAGCCGACTTTAACAAATCGCCCTTTTTATTCTCCAAAATCCCCTCAAACATATCAAAAAGGCTAAACGCATCTGCGGTGCTTCCAGCAAAGCCGCTTAGAATCTTGCCATGATAGAGTGTGCGAATCTTGGTTGCATTACCTTTTAATACGCAATTTCCAAAGGTTACTTGCCCATCTCCACCAATGACTGCCCCCTTTTGCGTTTTGTAGGCAAGTATCGTTGTAGCCTCAAACATTATAACGCCTCCACATCAATTTTTAAATTTGCATGTATTCCATTACCCAGCTTGATTTCCACTTCATAGATTCCTGTAGATTTAATCGGACTTTTAAGCTCAATGCTCTTTTTGTCAATCTCTAGGCGGTGCGCTTTAGCCAATTCCCCTGCAATATCTTCTTTAGTAATGGCACCATAAAGCGACCCATTTGCACCAACTTTTTGGCTGATTTTTAGTGTGATTTCCTCTATTTTTTTAGCTGCCATTTCCATTAATGCCTTATTTTCTGCGGCAACTTCTGCTGCCTTTTTTTGCGCGGATTTCTAGCGATTAATAACTTCATTAGTGGCAAAATCTGCCATTCCCTTAGCAATCAAAAAATTCTTTCCATATCCATCTTTAACTTCACAAATTTCACCCTTTTTTCCTAGTCCTTTCACATCTTGTAATAATAATATTTTCATAGATTCTCCTTAAATTTTTGGAATTTTAGCATTTTTTACTAAATAATAAAACAACAAAAGGTATTTTAAATTTCAGAAATTACCCTTAAATAGCCTCTGCTATTTTGCCACTTTTTATATTCTTTTAAACTTTCTAAGAATAT
>CALVAF010000092.1 GCA_944325475.1 uncultured Helicobacter sp. | reverse complement strand
GTGGAGTATTTTGACAATCCTTATTCCTTTTTTCAGACACATACGGAGGCAAATATCACACTTACAAAACAATTTTTAGGCTATGAGCCGCGATTCTCTTTAGAAGCAGGAATCAAAAATTACCTAGACCAAATCAAAGCAATCCACACAAAAGGTCACTATTGAAGCCTAATATTTTAGTGATTGGAGATTTGATTTTAGACCATTACATTTGGGGGAAATGCGAGAGAATCTCACCAGAAGCGCCAGTGCAAGTTATTGAAGTTACCAAAGAAACACTCAATCTTGGTGGCGCTTGTAATGTTGCAAATAATTTAGTTGCCCTTGATTGCGAAGTGTTTATCTGCGGAATGGCAGGCAATGACGATGCCGGAAAAGACCTCAAAAACAAACTAGAATCACTGCATATCAACACCCAAGGAATCTACTGCAACCAAAACCGTCCTACCACGCAAAAATCTCGAATCATCGCCGCACACCAACAAGTTGTGCGTGTCGATAGAGAAGATAAAAGCCCCATTAGCGCAGAAGGGGAGCAGTTTATTTTAAACTTTGCTAAAAGCCTCATTAACAGCTCTAAGATTGGTTGCATTGTATTATCTGATTATCAAAAGGGAGTTTTGAGTGAAAATCTCACCCAAAGCCTCATCAAACTAGCCTGTGATTCTAAGCTTAAAATTCTAATTGACCCCAAAGGCAAAGATTACTCCAAATACCAAGGTGCCACCCTCCTAACCCCAAATAAAAAAGAAGCCACCGAAGCCACTGGAATCCAAATAAACGATGATTCTTCCCTGCTTCTAGCCCTCCAAAAACTCAAAGAGATTTGCCACTTAGAACACTCGCTTATCACCCTAAGTGAAGATGGAATTGGGCTTTTAGAAACTCCATTTAAAAAAGACAGACTCCATAAGATTCCAACCATTGCCAAAGAAGTCTTTGATGTCACCGGTGCTGGGGATACCGTCATCGCGGCTTTAGCCTTTATGTTCGCCCAAAAAGAGGACATTCTCTCTAGCATTCACTTCGCCAATGCCGCTGCAGCGGTGGTGGTGGGCAAAGTCGGCTCGGCAACAGCTAACAAACAAGAAATTCTAGACTACCTTAGGGATAATCATCTCCTTGATTCTCTTTCTAAAGAAACTCCTAAAATCTTTAATTCTAATGCCATTGATTTGAAGTTTTTGCCCCATTTGCAAAGAATATCCCAAAAACAAAAGCCAAGAATGCTTCACTCAAAATTCCTTGAATCAAGCGATTTGCCCTTGTTTTTGGAATTTTTGCAAACCCTAAAATCACAAGGCTCTAAGGTTGTTTTTACCAATGGCTGCTTTGATATTTTGCATTTTGGACACATTAGCTATCTTAGTAAAGCTCGAGAATTAGGGGATTTACTTATCATCGGACTAAACAGCGATGATTCCATTAAACGTCTAAAAGGCGCTAATCGCCCCATTAATTCCCAAAGTGACCGCACAGCCTTGCTTTGTGCGTTAGAATGCGTGGATTTTGTGCTGATTTTTAATGAGGATACACCTTTGAATCTCATCTCCCAAATCAAGCCTGATATTTTGGTAAAAGGTGCGGATTATGTAGGCAAAGAAATAGTGGGAAGCGAATTTGCTAAAGAAGTGCGGCTCATTGATTTTGTAGAGGGCAGAAGCACAAGTGCTACCATCGAAAAAATAAAGAAAGGATAAAAATGCAGGCACATATTTTAAACAAAATACAATCCCATCTACAAACCGCACAAAAAATCTCAAACCTCACTCACTCTATCCAAAAAGCAGCAAACCTCGCGATTGCAACCCTCAAAAACGGCGGCAAGATTCTCCTCTGTGGTAATGGCGGAAGTGCAGCAGAACTTGCCGGACGCTACAAAAAAGAGAGAAAAGGTCTAAGTGCCATAGCCCTAACCACCAATACCAGCGCCCTAACTGCCATTGGCAACAACTATGGCTATGATTTTGTCTTTTCTAGGCAGGTTGAAGCCCTCGCACAAAAAGGCGATTTACTATGGGGAATCTCCACTAGTGGCAACAGCATAAATGTGTTAAATGCCATAAAATACGCTAAAGAAATGGGGTGCAAGATTCTAGGATTTAGCGACAAGGAGGGCGGAGAGATGAAAAAAATATGTGATATCCTGCTCCTCTCCCCAAGCCACGACACGCCAAGAATCCAAGAAATGCACCTTTTAATGGCACACATTATTTGTGATTTAATCAAAAAAGCCACATTAAAGGCTTAAACTTGTTTTTCAAAAAAACCATAGAATCATGTGCTACAAGCAACCTTAACCTAACTTATGAGATTCTCAAAATACTTAAAACAAGCGGAATTCCCGCAAATCTTGCTAATTTGGAGCTCGATAAAAGCGGAATCTACTTTCTACTACCTGATAAGTCTAGGGTAAAAATCATGCTCTATCAAGCCAAGATTCAAGAATCACTCTTCCGCTCACAAGGCGAACCACTCGTGCATTTGCATGCGTGCAAAGAAAGCCAAAAAAATGCTACAAATCCAGACTTCTTAGCAATTATCCGCACAGATATGCAGTTTTTTTTAAGCATTTATTCCCATAAGATTCAAACCAAAATTTTTAACCAAAAACCCCTCCTTCTCTGCCCTCAATGCCACACCTTTCTTAGTCAATCTTATGGGGGTAATTTGGAAGCTTTCTTGGAATAAACTTAAACCACTCCAAAACTCTAGTCACTAAAAAATCTCTCTATAACCCCCAAAATTTCAATCCAAAATCACATACAAACCCCCAAAAAACTACCCAAATGATAACTCCAAATCATGCCACAAATCTTTTCTAACCTAACTAAAATCTCCCTAACCTCTCTCAATTTTTCCTTGAAAACTACAAATCACCATGAAAACAAATTAACAATAATTTAAGTTAATTATTATTATTATTATTTTATACTAAATTGATAATGAAAGGATATTTTATGGACTTTACCTCGATCCTAAAGCATTTAAATGACCACCACAAAAGCAATCTTGAAGATTTATGTAAGAAGTTTGACAAGGCACAAGAAGTCCAAGATGTAGAAGCTATAGAGGTTGATTTTAATGGAATCACACTCCGCTACAATCAAGATAAGATTTTCACAATTGCATTTAATAAAAAAGCCGATGAAAGCACTATTAAAGACACTATAATCCAGCTTTGCTTAAGTGTCAAAACAAGTCTTGATTCCCAAAAAGTCAAGACAGAGCTAGAAGAATTTATGCGAGAGTTTAGATCTATCTGCCTTGCCTCTTTACATAAAGATAACTCAGTGGTATGCTCCTATGCGCCTTTAATCCAAGATAATGAGAACTACTATATCTACATTAGTGAGGTTTCTGAACATTTTTCAAGCATTAGTGAAAACCCTAAAAATATCGAGGTGATGTTTTTGCAAGACCAAAATGAAGCGCCCTCATCAATTTTGCGGAAACGCGTGCGGTTTAAAGCCGAGGCAACTTTTATTGAAAGAGGGGAAGAGTTTGACCGAATCTATGATATTTTTGAAGCCCAAAATAACCATAATGCTTCTTTTAAGACAATCCGCAAAATGCTGGATTTCCACCTTATCAAGCTCCATTTCAAAGAGGGGCGGTTTGTCAAAGGATTTGGGGAAGCTTATGACATCAAAAATGGCGAGATTCGACCGCTTACAGAAAGCAACCCACACACTAGAATGCCACATACCAAAATGCCACACTAATTAGGTTTAGCCCCAATTAGCGTTCTTTTTTATTTATATAATGATAAAGATTATTACTTTTATTATAAGGATTAAACAATGAAAAAATATCTCTCTTTAGTTTTGGCGAGTTTGCCACTTTTAGCACAAGAATCAACCCAAGAATCAACTCAAGACACCCAAAAAATCTTGCTCCAAAAGTCTATCATAACCTCATCAATTATGCGTTTTAGCCTCGATGAGCTAAATCGCAATATCGTCATTGTCGATAAAGAAGCCATTAACAATAAGGGCTACAAAAACCTCGAAGAGGTTTTCCGCACTTTACCCTTTATCAATTTAACTGATGTTGGTTTGGGGAAAAATATCGATTTAAGAGGGCAGGGCAATAAAGCCAATACAAGTGTCCAAGTGCTTGTAAATGGAATCCCGCAAAATATGCTTGATTCCAGCCATGGTGTCACGCCACTAAACACCCTTGATATTAACTCCATTGAAAGAATCGAAATATTGCCCGGGGGTGGGGCTGTTATGTATGGTAATGGCACCAAAGGAGGGGTGGTAAATATCATCACCCAAAGACGTTATGAAAAACCAAGCTTTAATGCCAATATTGGCTATGAAAATGTATTAAAAGGCGATGGGAATAGCTACAATGTGGATTTCAAATATGGCAACAAAACCCCAAACAATCTCTACTACTCCTTTGGGGCAAACTACCAAAACAAGGGTGGTCCTAGATATGGGGATAAGATAGAGGGTGTAGGGGCGAATTTAAGCTTGACTAAAGACATCGCCCAAAATTCCAATATTTTCTTTGATTTTGATATTTTTAGGGGCGATATTGATTCTTCGCCCAACAACTCTTTTTCTTACAATCCAAATCCCTCTAAAAGCGATAGAAAA
>CALVAF010000091.1 GCA_944325475.1 uncultured Helicobacter sp. | reverse complement strand
AGGAGAGCTAAATGGAATGGTTTAACTTAGGCGATAATGTAAATCGGTTTGCGTTACTTGGCGCCGTAGCAATTCTGGCTTTGACGATCTTCGTTGCTGGTGGTTACATCAAAAAAATGAAAGATAGCAAGGCAGAGGGCGAGTTATCACAAGAGGATTGGGATGGAATTAGAGAGTTTAGAAATGATATTCCAATTGGTTGGGGTGTAACTTATTTGGTGCTTATTGTATGGGCATTGTGGTATTGGTTTGTGGGGTATCCTTTGAATTCTTATTCCCAAATTGGGGAATACAATGAGGAAGTAAAAGCTTATAATGCAAAGTTTGAACAGCAATGGCAAAATATTGATGAGGCGACTTTAATCAAAATGGGGCAGAATCTCTTTTTGGTGCAATGCTCACAATGTCATGGAATCACCACAGAAGGTATGAATAACACAGCGGCTAACTTGGTAGAATGGGGTAGAGAAGAGGGGATTATCACCACTATCAAACAAGGCAGCAAGGGCTTGGGCTATATACTTGGAGATATGTTACCTATTAGTGAAGTGGCACCGGGAGTTTTGGATACTCAAGAGGCGCAAAAGGCGGTGGCAGCTTATGTCATGGCTGAGATTTCAGAGGTTAAAAAGACAAAATATCCAGAATTGGTGGCAAAAGGCAAAGAACTTTACGCAGAAGCGACTTGTAATGCTTGCCATGGAGAAGATGGAAAAGGCATGGATGGAATGGCTCCGGATTTAAGCAAATATGGGACCCCTGCATTTGTAGCAGAAGTTTTGGAAAAAGGCAAAAAAGGACATATTGGAATCATGCCTTCGTTTAAAACTCAAATGTTTACAGATATCCAAAAAGAAGCTTTAGGGCATTTCATTTATTCAGATAAAAATTAAGGATAGAGTATGAATGGTTTATTTGGAATCAATGGGTTGGGTGGTTATATAGTTGCAGTAGCGCTTTTGCTTGCCATTGTCTTTGGTTTAGGGTATGCAGCAGTGATAACACAAAAGGCACAGGCAAATAATCCTTATGTGATTGAAAATCAAAATAGCATAGAAAAGAAAAGTGTTGGTAACGCTCAACATTACCAAGATGTAAAGGAGTAAGAGATGATAAAATATAGTGGTTTAGAAAAAATCCTTTTTGTAGCACATATTGTCATCATTATCGTTTCTATTGCAGTGGTGTTTATCCCAGATATGCTTCTTTTTGTTGGTTAGTAATGTTACAAAGATTTAAAATAGGGATTCTATCCCTATTTTTTTTTACTTTTGTATTTTCAAAATCCTATGTGCTAGAAAATGAGAATCAGTTAGTTGATAAAACAACAGGGTTTATTGAAATCTTATCTAGCGAAGTTTATGAAAAAACAGGCGTGAGAATGTATATTGTTGCTCTTGAGGATTTAGGAGGAAGGAAACTTCAAGAGAAAGAATTATTCTACACAAAGAATCTGCAATCCCCTTATGTTTTGTTGTTTTTTGTTAAAAACGAGCAAAAAATCAATATTATCGCAAGTCAAGAAGCAGAAAAGATGTTTGATAAAAATGATGTTTATTGGGATTATATCGTGCCTTTGATTCCAAATTCCAAAGACGAATTAACCAGTGAGAGAATCTCAGCTTTTTTGCTTAATGGATTTGTGGATATTGCTGATAGAATCGCAGAATTTCATAATGTGGCATTGGAGCATAGTTTCCCTAAGCAAAACAAAGGAATTCAAATTGCAGTGAAGGTGGCACTTTATAGTATACTTTTTGTAATGCTTATTTTGTTTGCCTTTGTGTATTTAAGGAGAAAATGATGAATAAAAATTATTGGCCTATTGGGATTTTTTTGCTAGCTATGGTAGTGGTTGGGCTGATTGTCTTGACGATTCAAACCGCACTAAACAATCCTGTTGAGATGAAGGGAATGTGCGGAATGGATTCGCAATATGTCGATGAGAATATCAATGAAATCACACAAAAGCAGCAGCGGTTTTTGAAAAAATATGCCATTAATTTTGAGGGGGCAGAGGAGCAAAGTTTAAGTGAATTTAAAATGGCTTTTGTGGGAATTAGGGATTTAGAAAGTCAAAAACCACAAATAGAAGCACAAGTCTCTTTTTTCTTAACACGCCCTAATACTACTAAAGAAGATAGGGTTTTGGGGCAGGGTGAATTGGTTGATGGAATCTATCAAAGCCCTTCTTTTGAGGTGGATAAGCAGGGGCGTTGGCAAGTGGAAGTTTATGCAGAAGTAGGGGAAGATTCAATTTGTCTCATGCAGGAATATTTGGTGAAGTAGGGTGGTTTGGTTAAATCTTGGTTTGAATAAAAATGCAGTTGGGAGTTTAAAGAGAGAAAATGAAATTGTTTAGCTATGTGGTTTGGTTGTTGTTTAGTGTGGTGATGATTGCAAGTGGTATTTTTGGTTGTTTGATGCCACTTGAAGCTTTTGTGTGGTTTGCGGTACTACTGCCGATATTTTTGCTTATTGGTGGATTTAGCAATGTGATTTATTATTTCTGTGCCAGAGAGGCTAAAGGTGCAGAGTTTATTTTGGTTGATGGGCTTTTAAATCTCTTATTTGCTTGGATTTTCTTTTGGAATGGGATTGACTTCACTTCGCTAGCCATTGTTGCTTTTGTGGCGTTTATGATTTTGTTTAAAGGAATCTTGGGAATTGGTTATGCCTTTAAACTTAAAAAACTAGGGTTTGGTTGGGGGATTACTTTTCTTATTGCGCTTTTAAATATTCTAATTGCGATGATTTTCATCGTTAATCCTGCTCTTGGTGGCGTTACAATCGGTTTTATGATTGCATTAATGGTGTTATTTTTTGGTATTATCTCGCTATGGCTTGGCTTTGGCAGTAAAAAGTTGTTTGGTTGATTGTTTTTTAGTTTTGTAGAGAAAGGATTAATATGGCTTGTGTTTTGCAGATTGGTGCGGGTGGCGTAGGCGGCGTGGTGGCGCATAAAATGGCGGCTAATAGGGAGGTTTTCTCACGCATTGTTGTAGTTTCAAGGACTCTTGATAAATGCAAGGTCATAGCAGATTCTATCCGTGCTAAGGGGCTAGGCGAGATAGAGATAGATAGTGTTGATGCGGATAATGTCGATGAAATCGTGGCGTTGATAGAAAAGTATAAGCCCTT
>CALVAF010000090.1 GCA_944325475.1 uncultured Helicobacter sp. | reverse complement strand
CCTCACCTTGTGCCTCAAGCTTGATGGAGCGAATTTCATTCTTATTAACCTGAATCGCAAAAAATGCCATTTTCTGCACAAGTTCTAAATAAGCCTTCATAAAGCTTGGCAACTCCGTCTCTTTAATTGGCAAATTTAACGCATTGGGGAAGCTAGATCCTCTTGCTGCTTCAAGTGCTGCTTCTGCGGCTTCAATCGCAATTTTCTCTTGCGATTCAAATGTATTTGCCCCGATATGCGGTGTCACATAGATATTGGGTAAATCAAGTAGTTTATTAGAAATTGCTGGTTCTTTAGTAAAAACATCAATCCCAGCCCATCGCACCTTGCCACTCTCTAATGCCTCAAAAAGCGCATCTTCGTTATACAAACCGCCCCTTGCACAATTAATCAAAATCACGCCATTATTCATTTTTGCGATTTGTTCTTTATCAATAATATTTATTGTTTCTTTATTTTTTGGAGTGTGAATCGTAATAATATCACAAGCTAGAATCTCATCAAAATTCCTCGTGTAAGCAATGCCTAAATCTGTGGCTTTAGTAGGATTGATATAAGGATCATACACAATGACCTCCATTTCAAAGGCTTTCATACGCTTCCCAACACGACTTCCAATGTTACCAAAGCCAATAATCCCTAACTTTTTGCCCTTCAGCTCGGTGCCATACCAATCCTCGCGTTTCCACTTCCTCTCCATCTTAAACTGTGCATTAGCACCCGGAAAATTCCTAATCGCACTCAAAATATGCGCACAAGTCAATTCCACTGCCGCAATAGTATTAGCAGTAGGGACATTCATCACAACCACACCACGTTTGCTAGAAGCTTCAATATCGACATTATCCACGCCCACACCCGCACGCACCACTGCCCTAAGCTTACTGGCTGCAGACAAAAATGATTCATCAACATCTGTCGAACTTCTTGTAATCGCCACATCTGCCTTATAAATCTCTTTTTTTAATTCTTCTTTTGGCAAATTTGCGAGATTCAAAACCTCAATATCTGTCGCCTTTTGCAACAAATCCAAACCACTTTGGTGGATATGATCACAAACTATAATCGTAAATTTAGACATCTTCACCCCTTATTTAAGATTTAGATACAGAGTAGTCAATCTCATAATGCTTCAATTCTTTCAAAACATTATGCAAATATCCCTCATTATCTGTGGCAACAACCAACCAAATACTTTCCCCTATCCTATAATAAGAATAATCAATATTATTAGCACTTAAAACTTGATTGATGCAAAAAAACTGATAATCATCAATGATTCCAACAGAAACCCTAAAAGTTTCTGTGTTACTTTTTTTAAGATTATCTTCAAATAAAAGTTTCACTCGTAATTCTGAAGCAGGATAAACATAACTCGTTTCTTTTTTTACAGACAGCTCATTGAGCCAACCAAGCCCACTAGAAGCCCCCATAGTCGCATTACCCTCTGCACTCCCAAGCTCATAGGGGTCCACATTAGGAAGTGAGTAATTTCGTATCGCTTGGGAATAATTCCATATCAAAACACACACAATTACACAAGTAAAGAAAGTAAAAATACCAATCAAAACCCTTATTTGCATTTTTATTTCTCTTATGAGATTTGATTTTTAAGAATATCCCCTAATGTCATTTTATCATCAGCGTTGCTATTGAAATTTTTTAAATTAGCCCTTTCTTTTTGTCGCTCTAAACGTCTAATAGAAACACGGATTTTATTATTTTTCCTGTCAATTAGCGAGATAACACCCTTGATAGAATCGCCAATTTTGATTTCTTCTTTTTTAAGTGGGAATAAATCCTCATTACGAATTAAGGCGTCCATATCCTCATCAAGTTTGATAAACACACCAAAATCCTTAATATCCCTCACCACACCTTCGATTTCCTCATCTTCAAAATATTTTTTCGCAAATTCTTCTACTGGAGAAGCAATAATGCCTTTACGCGTTAGAGAGATTCTTTCTTTTTCCTTGTCGATTCGGGTGATTTTTACCTCAACTTCATCGCCGATTTTCATCAAATCTTTGCATTTTTCATTCTTATTCCAATATGCATCTTCATTATGCAATAAGCCATCAATTCCATCAAGCTTGATAAAAGCTCCAAAATCCGTTAGTGTCGCCACAGAACCCTTTAAAATATCACCCTCTTTGTGCTTTTTGGTAAATTGGTCAAAAGGCTTATCAAGTAGCTTTTTCAAAGACACTCTAAGGCGTCTTTCTTGAGTGTTAATCTCAATCACTTCCACATCAATTTCCTGCCCCGTTTTCAAAAACTCCTCTGGATTTTGGATATTTTTATTCCAAGAAATTTCTGAAATATGCAAAAATCCTTCAATGTCATTCCCCAAATCCACAAACACACCATAAGGCTCAATATTGCTAACAATCACCTTAATCGCATCACCGACTTCTAGCTCATTTTCAACCTCTCTCCAAGGATCTTCAATCGTATCTTTGATAGATAGAGCCAAACGCCTTTTGTTTTTATCATAGGAGAGAATCTTAACCAATACCTTATCGCCTTCTTTGTAGAGTTTGGATGGATTAACTGGTCCTTTATGGCTAATCTCTGTATAATGCACCAAGCCCTCAACACCCTCTATATCCACAAACATACCAAAGCTTGTAATTTTCTTAATCGTGCCCTCTAGCGGTCCTTCTTGCTTTAGCAGATTTTCAATCACATCTTTTTTAACACTATTTTCAATCTCAAACAAACGTTTTCGTGAAATCACAATGCTATCTTCCTCAGGCTTTATATTAATAATGCATGCCTTGATGTGTCTGCCCTCACTCTTGCTTCCTTCTTTAAAAACCGCTGCAAATTTGGGCATAAAAAACTCCACACCCTCGCCCTCTACGATATAACCACCTTTATTCTTCCTAGTCACTACACCTTCAACGATTTTATCCTTATAATCCTTGCCAAGATTCTTAATGTATTCTCGAATCTTCTCTCTAAGAATCGCCTTTTTATAAGACAGCAAAGGTTGCTCATTTCGTTTCCCCATAATCACAATGGGCAACGAATCGCCCACTTTAAAAAGCAAGTTTCCTTGCGAATCTTGAATCTCGCTTAGAGCAATAACACCCTCTTTTTTCTCTCCGGGTACTGCAATAATCACCTGCCCATTTTCAATTGAGACTATTTCACCTTGTAAGACTTTCTCACTCTCTTTTTTCTCGTATTGCTCCAACATTGAAGCAAAATCTTCATTAACTACAATTTTATCTAATTCTTGTTCTGCCACAGCCATCTGCACCCTTTTATAAAAATAAAATATAACTATTTTAACCAAGCTACCCTTTTAAAAGTATTAAAAGCTTTAATATTTTTGAATTGTTTCTACCACTTGATTAATAATCCAATTTGGTGTAGAGGCTCCAGCACTTACTCCACAGAGCTTTTTACCACCAAACCATTCTTTTTGCAATTCTTGAAAATCCTCTATTAAGTAACAATCTTTACAATATTCTTTTGAAATATTATAAAGCTGCTTGGTATTAGAAGAATTTTTCCCACCAACAATGACCATAATATCGACTTCTTTAGCCAGATTCCGCGCTGATTCTTGATTATCAAAAGTCGCATTACAAATCGTATTAAACACTCTGCATTCCGAACATTGCCGAATCAAAAAATCCGCAATCTGCAAAAAAATCTCAATATTTTTTGTTGTTTGGGAAATCAATACCACTCTATCAGGAATCTTTGCTTCTTTCAGCACTTCCAAGCTCTCCACCACCAAAGGAGTTGTCTTGCAATAACTCATCACCCCTTTTACTTCAGGATGCTTCTCATCACCAAAAATAATAATCCCATAGCCCTCACCACTCATTTTTTCACAAATTTCTTGTGGTTTGGTGACAAAGGGACAAGTTGCATCGGTAATATTTTTTGTTTTTGCCTTTAGCTTTTGTAAGTCTTCTTTAGTGATTCCATGTGTGCGAATAATCACTTCTGCATCTTGTGGAATCTCTTGGATATTTTCATTAACCACCACATTAAACTTGTCTTTTAGCCGATTAATCTCCCTCGCATTGTGGATTAAAGGACCAAGTGTGATTCCATTAGGCTTACTCTCTGCAAGCTTGATAGCCCGCCTTACCCCAAAACAAAAACCATAACTTTTTGCCAATTTTACTTGCATTCGCACTTCTCCACTTGAGTGATTCTACTTAGAATCTCTAAGAAATTTGGGAAAGAAATATTGATATATTCTGCTTCTAAGATCTTCATTCCCGCTTTTAATCCAGCAATTGCAAAACTCATCGCAATCCTATGATCGCCATAACTAGAGACTTCTGCGCTTTTAATCTCCCCACCTTCAATCTCAAATCCATCATCAAGTTCCCTTGCTTTGATTCCACAAAGTTTCAAATTCTCCACCACTGCTTTAATTCTATCAGTTTCTTTGACACGCAATTCCTTAGCATTTCTAACCCAACTTACACCCTTAGCACACGCCATTGCAATCGCTAGGGCTGGAATCTCATCAATCAGCCACGCAATCTTCTCACTCACCTCCACACTCCGTAAGCTCTGTGGTGAAACAATCTCTATATCACCAATACTCTCATAAATGCTTGAAGTTTCTTTGTAGCTGATTCTTACACCCATTTTTTCTAGGATTCTAAAAGCCTCAATGCGCGTTTTGTTTAACAAAATATTTTTTAGCACAAGATGAGAGCGAGGCAGAATCGCCGCTGCTAGAGCAAAGAAAAAAGCGCTTGAAGGATCTGCTGGAATCTCCATTACAAGAGGTTTAAGCTTCCCTTTTAACGGAGAGAGAAAAATCTCCACACCCCCTTGCTTGCTTGCTTTACTCTCAATCTCTGCCCCCATTCCCTTTAGCATTCGCTCAGTATGGTCACGACTAAGCTCTGGCTCTCTATAAACGCAATTTCCATTAGCAAAAAGCCCACTTAAAATCAAAGCCGATTTCACTTGCGCACTTGGAATTGGGCTAGTGTAATCAAATGCCTGCAAATCTCCCTTTCCCACCACCACAAGCGGTGCGAGATTCCCTTCTTGACGCCCCAAAATACTCGCCCCAATATCCCTTAATGGAGACACAACTCGCTTCATAGGACGTTTATTTAAATAACAATCCCCACTTAAAACAAATAATCCTTTTTGTGCGCTAAGTAACCCCAAATAAAGCCGAATCGCCGTCCCTGCATTCCCGCATTCCAAAATACTACTAGGCTCTTGAATACTTGGTGGTGGAATGAGAATCATCTCACCCCTCTCTTCTTGCACCTCCAAGCCAAGTTTTTTTGCAATCCTTAGAGTGTCTAATGTATCCTCACCTTTAAGATAATTGCGAATACACGAAGGCTTATCACTCAAAAGCGAAAAAATCGCACAACGATGCGAGATAGACTTATCTGCTGCGATTTCTTTAATTTCAAGCTCAAAACTTTGTGCGCTACAAACCTTTAAATTCATCGCAATGCCACCTTGTGATTCTGCACTAAGGCTTCTAAAACTTGTTCCATAACATTTGCAATATCTTTTTCCTCCAATGTTTTTTCATGAGATTGCAGCTCAAAGCGAATTGTCAAGCTAATAGCATTTTTAAGACTCTCATCGCCATACACATCAAGCGGATAAAATCCTATAATCATCGGAATCCCAAGCCCACAAATCGTCTCTCTTAGGCGATAATAAGGAATCCCCCTCTCCACCACCACGCTCAAATCCCGCACAACTTTTTGGAATTTCGAATACATTTCTACTCTTGGCACGCTACTAACCAGTTTATCTAACTCCACCTCACACAAATAAGTCTCCTCAAGCCCAAACTCCTCTGCAATTTGCGGGTGAAGCGTCGCAAGGACACCAATTTCTTGGTGATTATAAAGGATTTTCGCACATTGTCCGGGGTGAAAAAGTGCAATTTTACTTGCCATCTCTTGCAACTCAAACTTCCCAATCACTCGTGAAATCCTATCAGCAAAAAGAAAATAATCCCCTTTAATTCCTTTGGCATTAGGATAACGTTCTTCCATAACAAAACCGCTTTGCAAAAAGGCAATTTTGGTGCTTTGATTGCGATTAGAGTCATAAGTCTCGCCAACTTCCACAAATGAAATCGTCCTAAATCCATTATTTTTATTCCACTTTGTTGCTTCAAGCAATCCCAAAATCAAGCTTGGTCGCAAGGTGTTTAACTCATTAGTAATCGGATTGAGTAGCTCTAACTCCTCTTTTAAAACTTCAAAACCATATTTCTGAAGCTTTACCTTATCTTGAAAAATGAAATGCACACTCTCATTAAACCCTACTCTAATCGCCCTTTTTGCTAACTCTCTCCGGAATTGATAAAGATTTAATTGGGGGTTATTTTGATTGCTTTGCACGAGATTTAGAGGCTGACTTGGAATCTCATCAATCCCAATAAACCTAATCACCTCTTCTGCCACATCTTGATAACTTGCAATATCATGCCTAAAAGGCGGTGGCGTAACCACAAGCAGATTTTCATCAGCGGGAATCTCTACTTGAAACTCCAGCGCTTGTAAAATCTGAACTGCTTTTGTCCGCTCAAGTGCAACCCCAATACTCTTGGCAATCAAAGGAATTTCAATCATAATAGAAGAGCTACTTTTGGGTGACATTAGCTCTTGTGTGTCACTATATAACACCACACTTTCACAACACAACAATTTACTTAGCACATCAAAGCCCATTTTTAGATTTGGATTACTACCCCTAGATGTGCGTTGGAAAACTTTAGAATCCACTTTGGGCTTATACTTAGTCTCCAAAACTTTCTGTGCAATGATCTTTGGTGGGATATAACTCGCTTCTAAAACAATAAACTCTTTTCCTTCTGTAGAATCCTCAAGAAGTTTCTCCTCACTTAAACACGATGCAATCCCTACAACTGAAAGCTTTTTATCATTATGATAAATGCTTTCAAAGCCTAGCTCATCACTTTTAAGATTAAGCACAACTTTATTCTCATCTGAGGCATTGTTTAACCGACAAAAAGTCTGCGGATAAGCATTTAAAATAACCCCGCTTACAAGCGTGGCAAAATTTAACGCATTTAAAAGCCAATGTTTTGTTAAAGAATCATTATAAGCTAAAAACAAATTCACACAAAGCAAAATCGCAATGGGTTCGGTTTCAATCACACGATACAACAAAGAAGAATCATGTTTTTTCTCTGCCATAATTTGTAACACACGTCCAATTCCGGGAGCATTTTCTGTGCTTTTTAGCGATTCTAGTGGCTTTTTTTCTAAACTAAATGCCACACTCAAATCCCTAGCAATCCCAAGCAAACTCATACAATCTCCACGATTTGGCGTGATAGAAACCTCATAAACTTCATCATTAAAATGCGAATATTCCAAAAGTTCTTTGCCAATTTCTAAAGCACCAATGCTTGAATCAAGCTCCACAATCCCTTCATTGATAGCAGGAAACCCAAGCTCAGTAGTCGAACACAACATTCCACAGCTCTCCACACCCCTTAACACTGCCTTTTTAATCGCAATTTTAGGCAAAACCGCTCCCTCTAGCGCAACAGCCACAAAGATTCCAGCCCTAGCATTGGGTGCACCACAGACGATTTGTCGCACTTCATAGCTTCCCTCGCTCCCACCAATTGCAACTTGACAAACATTAAGCCTCGTTGCATCAGGATGCTTTTGGCATTCTAAAATCTTTCCCACCACGACCTTTTTTGGCGCACAGAGTTTTTGGAAAGATTCCACTTCTAAGCCAATTCTATTTAATGTCTTGCAAATCACATCACTATTAATATTTTCTAAAGGTAAAAAATGCTCTAAA
>CALVAF010000089.1 GCA_944325475.1 uncultured Helicobacter sp. | reverse complement strand
ACGATTATAAGTGAAAGCTTTTTGATTCAAGCAATATTCCTAAAAACCTACTGCTGCACCACCAATAGCACCAATTTTTTATTAGCTTTTTCCGCTTCATCATCAGGCAACATTGGTATGTATGGATTATCCCGCTGTAAATCTTCTATCTTGTCTCTTATCATACCTTGATAAATTTCTCTCAAAACCTTTTTTACTCCGTCCATATCTTTATCTCCTTTGTTATTATTTGCTCAATTTGGTTTTTATCAATAATATTTGCAATTTTACCATATTCGTCAAATTGAATGATTTTTTCTTTTTCAAAATCAATTTCATAGCGCAAGATTCCATTTTTTGCAAAAATAAAGAAATTCCCAACAGGGTTCCCTTCTTTAAAGAAGCCTTGCAGCCTTTTATTTCCATTTTCATAGAAAATATAACTTTCTCCTTCTATCTCTCCATTTTTAAGATTAGCAATAAAATGTAAATTCCCATTCTCATATCGGGAAACATAAGAAATTATATCACCATTTTCTATAATTAGCTCTGCTTTGATATTTCCATTGGGATAGTAATTAATCACTTTTGTAATTTTACCATTATTGATAATATTTTTATATTTAGCAATTCCATTTTTCTTACCAATCAATTCCCCACTAAACAACTCAAAATTATAAATATCATAAGAAATATTATTGAATGTGATTATTTTGGTTATTTCCCCATTTGAAGTAGTGGCGCTATGAATGTTTTTATAAATAAAATAAAAAAGGCCACATAAGATAAAAAAGAGCAGAATTATTAATGAAATTTTCCTTTTATTCATTGGCAATAGTTTTAGATAAAACCTAAAGAGCAATGACTACTACCTACTAATCTAGTCCCTACACTCCATTTATACACTTCAGTGAATTTATCTTTTTCAGTATTAGCTCTAGTAACTTTACTGCCCAATAAAACACCATCAATGACTTTAGTAGGTGCTGCTAAAGCTGCTTTACCCCCTTTAGGTATGTCATCTAATTTCTTCAATCCCTCTTTAACTGCTCCATCAATAGCAGTATTCACACCACCTATTATATCTGTTATATTTTTATTTTCTTCCATATCATTAACCCCTTAAAAAATACTTTTTAATAGTCTCATTTATTAATATGAATGTAGCTAGACTCATTAATATAAGAAAAATCATTCCCACAACAAACATAAATCCTATATTGTGTACTGCATAATACCACATTTCAAATGAATCATAAATGAAATACTCCTCTTTATTTCTCATTCTAGAATAGCCAAGAGTATCCCCACTAAATAAGTCATAAATATACCAAATCGTGAAAATATCAAAAGCTATCAATAATAATATATATCTTTTTGGTTTTGCTATGGCTTGTAATCTATCATAATCTTTTTTCTTTAAAGAGAAGATCTAATACTACACTCACACAACCCAATAAAATAATCACAAAGATTAAAGCTATATCCCAACGAACGAGTAATTCTAAAAAGTTTTTTGATTGTCAATAGCCATACCTATGAAACCCAACATACCTAAAGCCCAAAACAATACTATAAAAATCCTAAAAACTAGAATCCAAGTCAATTTTATTTTCATTAGTAGCCCCTAATCTATCGGTTTGCAATATTTTGTATAAAGACTATCATCACACTCCATTACTGTATTATCCTCATATTCTACAATTAAAGGAATCTTGCCTTGATTATTTAAAATCTCATCTTTGTATTGCTCGACATATTCTAGCAAGATTCTAAAAAACTCATTATTGTTTTTCCATAAATCAATACACCCAGCACTTCCAGCCTCTGCTCCTCCGTGAATGAAAAAATCTGCTCTCACATTATCTCTCAAATAGAAATTTTTCAACAATATTAAAGGGCATAAATACATTGCATAAAACAAAAAATACAAAAATAATTGTGCGAGTTCTTAGGTTTTTGTATGCTATGAGCAATAAGGTTAAAAATAATCCAATTACAATCACTTTGTAAAATATAAAAATATTTTTAGAGACTTCTAATTCTGTTTGCAATAGCCCCCACAAACTCTCATTGCCTACAAGAGTCATATCAAGCAAAATAAAAAACACTACCAAAGCACACAATAAAACGATGGATAAAAATCTCCATTTGGGCATGTATACAAAAAATAATATTGATACAAAAATATAAAATAAATAAACCAAAATAACTTCAATCATTATTTAGCCTCACACTGCTTTATAAGTCCTAATAAATTTTCTGAACATTCCATAATCGAACCTTTGTATTCTACAGCTAAGGGAATCCGATTTGCATTGATTTTTTTGCTTAATTTTATGAGTTTTTCAAAAAACAATTCATTTTGATCCCATAAATCAATACACCCAGCACTTCCAGCACTCCAACCTCCATGGATATAGAAGCCATATCTACCATAAGTTTCTTGATTATTTAATTCTATTGGCACATTTTTGACTCCCCAACCATATTGTCTATCCAAGCGATATGTTGAAACTTCGGAAATCTTATTGATGTCTATATAATACTCCCCCTCTGGTATAGGTCCCTCACTTTTTAGCATTTGTTTTTCTTTTTCGTAAGTGAAATAATGCTTACCATTTGACTTTTTTTGTGGTCTGCCACTGACTGCTTGAAAAGAGATTCTCCTAACTTCTTTGCCACCTTCATTAACAATGATTGTCAAAAGTTTGCCATTAAAATATAAGGAGATTGATATGATATTATTCCCCCCCTTCCTTTCTCCTTTAGCATTCCCTCCACTTCTTTTTTCCCCTTCTTTTATGTTTCCCTCCTCTTCCTTTACTTTTTGAAGTATTCTCTTATCTCCACCATTAACAATTACAAAGGAACAAACACTTTGGGTTTGAGTATTTCTCTTATCTCTTTCTTCTAAA
>CALVAF010000088.1 GCA_944325475.1 uncultured Helicobacter sp. | reverse complement strand
TTTATAATATAAAAATTAAAATATTTTTTAAGGATTTATTAAAATATAAAAAAAATTTTTTAATAATGTTTAAAATTTTAAAAAACTAACACCACCCTTTTTTTTTAAGAGAGTTTTAAAATCAAGTTATTTTAAATAAAAAATCATATAATACACAAAATATAAAATCCCAAAAATTTCAGAATCAAAAAGCGTTTATAAGGAGACTTAAGTGCTAAATCGTAAAAAAATTTATAATCCAAATTCTAATGAAAGTGTTAATGAGCGAAGAATCTTTGGGGGGAATCCAACTAGTATTTTTGAGCTTAATAAAATCAAATACCAGTGGGCTTACAACCTTTGGAAAGTTATGCTTGCAAACTCGTGGTTTCCAGAAGAAGTCAATATGACCCAAGACAAGCGTGATTATGCCGATGGGCTGACACTTGAAGAGAAAATTGGTTATGACAGAGCTTTAGCGCAACTTATTTTTATGGATTCCTTGCAGACAAACAACCTCATTGATAATGTTAATCCTTATATCACAAGCCCAGAGATTAACCTTATCTTAGTGCGTCAAGCCTTTGAAGAGGCGTTGCATTCCCAAAGCTATGCAGTAATGGTGGAATCCATTTCAGCAAACACTGATGAAATCTATGATATGTGGCGTAGTGATATGCAGCTAAAAACTAAGAATGATTACATTGCTGAAGTTTATGAGCAACTTGCCACAGACCCAACAGAAAGCAATATCATCAAGGCAATGTTTGCCAATCAAATCTTAGAGGGGATTTATTTTTATAGCGGTTTTGCGTTTTTCTACACGCTTGCAAGAAGTGGAAAAATGCTAGGAAGCGCACAGATGATTCGCTTTATTCAAAGAGATGAAGTCACACATTTGTTGCTATTTCAAAATATGATTAATTCGCTTAAAAAAGAAACACCAGAACTTTTTACTAAAGACTTAGAGGAAGAAGTCATTGAGATGTTTAGAGAGGCGGTGAAAGTCGAAACTGCATGGGGGGAATATATCACACAAGGACAGATTCTAGGGCTTACAAGCGAGATTATCCAAGAATATATCAAATACCTCGCTGATGACAGGTTAAAGCGTGTTGGACTACCCTTGCTTTATAATGCCAAACACCCCATTAAATGGGTGGATTCTTTTAGCTCTTTTAATGAGCAGAAAACCAACTTCTTTGAAGGAAATGTAACAAATTATGCGAAAGGAAGTATTAATTTTGATGATTTCTAAACAACTCCATACCTTGCAATTTAAAACCAAGCAAAATTTTGAGGAAAACCTCACATGCCTTAAGAATCTATTGCTAGAATGCGAAAGCGATTCCATTGTTTTGACTCCTGAAGTTTGTTTGACTAATTTTTGTTATCAAAGAATGGAAGAAGCTAGTGAGTTTGCTAAAGAAGCTACCAATACATTGCTCAATCTTTCTAATGAAAAAACTATCATCACCACAATGATAGAAAAATACAAAAATGGCTTTTATAACAATCTTAAGGTTTTTTGCAATGGTGAACTTCTCCACAAGCAAAGCAAGCATAAGCTTTTTCCACTTGGTAATGAGCATTTGCATTTTCAAGCCGGTAGTATTGAAGAGATTTCCCCTTTTGAAATGAGTGGAATCAAATGTGGGGCAATTAACTGCTTTGAATTGCGATTTATCGAGCTTTGGGAGAGAATTAAGGGCTGTGATTTGATTTTTGTCCCTGCACAATGGGCAAAGGAACGAAAGGATCATTTTCAAACTCTCACTAAAGCTCTTGCTATCACTACCCAAAGCTTTGTTATGGCAAGCAATAGTGCTAATGATTCTATGGGCGGTGGCAGTGGAATCATCACGCCTTTTGGCTATGTAACTCAAGATGATTTAAAAGAAATCATAAGCTTTAGGGCAAATTTTAACGATGTCGCTAAAGTGCGAAAATTCATTGACATAGGACTTTAATGCAATCTATCAAAACTGCCCAAATGGTGCGTGAAATCATGCGTCAATTCCCTTTAAGTCAAAATGTGCAAAATGCTCTTTTGAAAATCAATCGCGAGATTTTTGTGCCAGAGGGATTTAGGCATCTAGCTTATTCTCTTGAAGCGCTTCCTATGGGTGCTAGTCAGTGGATTAGCTCCCCGCTAACTGTGGCAAAAATGACCGAATATCTCCAATGTGAGGGTGCAGATAGTGTGCTTGAAATCGGCTGTGGAAGTGGGTATCAAGCGGCGATTCTTAGCTGTCTTATCCGCAGGGTTTTTAGTGTCGAGAGGATTGAAAAACTTCTCAATGAAGCACGCACACGAATCAAAACTTGCAATATTAGTAACATTAACACTAAGCTTGATGATGGACAAAAGGGGTGGAGCGCCTATGCGCCTTATGATAGAATTCTTTTTTCAGCCATGACAATGACAATTCCCCAAGAGATTTTTGACCAGCTTGAAGTTGGTGGGATTCTCATCGTACCTATCCAAAGAGGTAATGCACAAATCATTACGCGTTTTTGCAAACATAGCCATTCTATCACTCACGAGGAACTTGATTCTTGTGTTTTTGTGCCAATCCAAAATGGCGTGGAATAACTTTAAAATCTCTAATTTTAATTTTGATTGTAAAATAAGTTAGATTAGAGCTATTTGCTTTTACCCTCTAAACTTATTTTATTACCCTCTTTAAGCCTTTCATTATAAGGTATAAAGTAAGTAGTTTTCTCTATCTAAGCTTTAAATATTTTTAAAGAATTAAGAGTTTTGTAATCAATATTGTAGATTACTAAGGTTTAAAGCATGGATTGTTTTGGTATGGAATGTATGGGTGGATTTGACTGCAAATGAAAATATGGTTTTTTATTTTGCTATGCCTTGCAATCAATAAAGTATTAAGTATGGATAAATATTGTGTGTCTTGGTTTGGGGTTATGGTGGCAAATGGATTGTGTGTCTTTAGGAATATTTTGCTATTGGTTATTTTGGTGGAATGTCAAATTTGTTGTAATTAATGGAGTTGTTTGATTTTGTTAATGGAGTATCAATCTGGAGTAAAACCCTTGTGAAATAGGTTATAAACTGCTACTGAGTATTAAAAGTTTGGTATTAATATTGTCAGTTTTGTTTTTGAATCTCATTGGGGTATTTTAATTCTTTTTATGCTAAGAATTGCTGCTTTACCTGTTTCCATTTCGAGTATGTTTTCTATCTTTTTACATTGAAGCTATTTTGTTGTCTTTGTTGTAGGGAGGTGTGACCAATCTAATAGCGCACATTTGTTGTTCTCTATATAGCCTTGGATTGCGAATATTTTTTAAAAGCAGACTTTTTGATTCTTTAATGATTAAAAATAAAATGATATTTATGGATAACTTTTAGGGTAAAGTAAAATATAATAATAAATTCTTTAATAAAAGCCAATTCACAATGTAAGCAAAATTTGTAGTATATGTTAAAATACCAAAAGAGACTTTGATATTGAGTTGGGAGATATATGCAAAAAATAAAATGGGTTTATTAAGTTAGGAAACTTACCTAATTTTGATAAGCGATTCACATTTTGGAGTTTAGATTATGGAAGTAGTAAAATTAAATATCAGTGGAATGCATTGCAGTGCCTGTTCTGCAAGTATTGAGAGTAATTTAAAAAAGGTTGCTGGGGTTGGAAATATCAAAATTAATGCCATTAGCAGCAGGGCAAAAATTGCTTTTGATTCGGCAAAGATTAGTGAGCAAAGAATCATTGAGCTAATCACTTCTTATGGATTCCCTACTTCAAAAGATAAGACAAAAGAGCTAGAGATTGCGTATATTAAGGGTTTGAAAAAGCGTCTAGCAGTTGGGATTCCGTTATTTTTGGTGATATTTGGTTTGCATATGGGCGGATTCCATGGCATTTGGAGTGCGGTTATTCAGCTTATTTTGGCAAGTGTGGTTCAGGTGTATTGTGCGTATCCTTTTTATGTGGGGGCAAAAAGCTTTTTTAAAACCAAAAGTGCAGATATGAATATGCTAATTGTGCTTGGGACGAGTGTGGCGTATTTGTATTCGGTGTATTTATTTGCCATTGGCGATGGTGGTGGGTATTATTTTGAAGGTTCTAGTGCGGTAATTTGTTTTGTGCTACTTGGAGAGTTTCTTAAAGCTAAGGCAAAGAAAAAGGCAGGAGATGAGCTAGAATCACTCGCAGAGATTCTACCCCCCAAAGCGAGGATTTTAAGAAATGGCAAAACAGAGTGGGTGGAGATTAAGCAAATCAAAAAGGGTGATAAATGTGTTGTGGTTGGGGGAGAGAAGATTCCGCTAGATGGAATAGTGATAAAGGGAAGTGCGGAAGTCAGTAGTGCACATATTAATGGAGAGGAAATGCCTAGGGTGCTGGAAGTGGGGAGTGAAGTGATTGGTGGGAGCTTGGTGCTAAATGGCGAGATTACGATTGAGGCTTCTAAAGATTCTAATGAGTTTTTTGTCTATGAGATGCTAGATTTGCTAGAACTTTCACAGACGCAAAAGCCGCCTATTGGCAAGTTGGCAGATAAAATTGCTTCGATTTTTGTGCCTAGCATTGTGGTGTTAAGTATTGCGGCATTTGTGTTTTGGTGGGGTAGGGGTGAGGGATTTGCCTTTAGTTTATCCATTGTTGCGGCAATTTTGGTAGTGTCTTGCCCTTGTGCTTTGGGGCTTGCTGTGCCTTTGGCTATCGTGTGTGCGAGTATGCGGGCAAAGAAGAGTGAGATTCTTATCAAATCACCAGAAGTTTATGAGAGGGCAAAACAGATTAAAACCATTGTGTTTGATAAAACTGGGACATTGACAAAGGGTGAGATTTCGCTTCAAAAAGTGGAGTTTTTCGGGGAAGATTTGGGTTTTGATTCTAGTTTGTTTGCAAGTTTGGCTTATGCGATGCAAAAGAATAATCCACACCCCATTGCTAGGGCATTTTTGCAGCATTTTGAAGCACAAAAGAAGGAGATTGAGTTAGAAGAGAAAGAATATCTTATTGCCAAGGGGGTTAGGGCAAAGTATCGGGGGAGAGAGTATTTTTTAGGGTCATTAGAGTGGATTGAGGGGATTTTGGGTAAGCAGGAGCTAACAGAAGTGCGAGAAAATGCGATTGCCTTATGTGATGGTAAGAATCTTTTGGGATTGTTTTATTTACAGGACTTTCTTAAAGAGGGTGCAAAGGAAATGGTGAAATCACTGAAAAGTGAGGGAATAGAATCAGTGATTCTAAGTGGAGATAATCTTGCAAGTGTGGAGAGAATCGCTAAGAGCGTGGGGATTTTCAAATTTTATGCTGGGGTTAATCCAAAGCAAAAAGCCGAAATTGTAGCGCAACTTGCAAGAGAAGGGGGTGTGTGCTTTGTGGGTGATGGAATTAATGATGCCCTAGCGCTCAAAGAGGCGAGCTTTGGAATCTCCTTTGTTAATGCCACAGAATTGGCTAAAGAAGCGGGTGATGTGCTACTTTTAAAAGATGATTTAAGTGGGGTTGTTAAAGTCTTTGAAATTGCTTTTGCAACGCTTAAAAACATCAAAGAAAATCTCTTTTTTGCTTATGTGTATAATGTGATTCTCATTCCCATTGCTGCTGGAGTTTTGTATCCTGCATTTGGGATTGTGCTGCAGCCAGCTTTTGCGGGAATGGCAATGGCACTTAGCTCAGTGAGTGTGATGAGTAATGCGCTACGAATCTCTGCATTGAAGTTAAGAGGGGAGTGAATGTTACAGAGGATTTTTGGGATTTTGCTGTTTTTGGGAATGTTTTTGGGCGGATTAGAATATTTTGTGCTAAAAGAGGAATATGATTTTAGTGAAAATAAAATCTATGCTAAAATGCTATTTCCGCAGCTAGAGCGAGATTTCTTGCTGTTTGAGATTCCTAAAAATTCTAGCAGTTTTCAGATTAAAAGTTCGCAACTCATTACACTTTTTGAAAAAGAGGGGATGCAAGTGGGGGCAAAATCCTCGGTGGTAACTTTTAAAAAGGGAATCAAAGGTGATATGGAGGGGATTAAAAATTACATTGCAGGGTTGTTTTTGCAAGAATATAAAAAAAATAATATTAAGATAGAAAAAATTGAGCTGGAGCAGATTACACCTGTGAGTTTTGATTCGAATGCAATTAAGGAAATTGACTTTCACGCCAAACTTTTGAAGCGTAAGGAGGGGACTTTTGATGTAGTGGTAGAGGACAAGGGGCGTAATAAAAAAGTGTTTTTTAAATACCGACTTGAGGCAACTTTAGAGGGGATTATTACGATAGTAGAGATTAATGGGGGGCAGACGATTGGCTATCAGAATGCACGTGTGGTGGAGATTCCCTTTGATAAAATTGGCAGTGAATTGATGCAAAGTGAGGAGTTAGGGAAAGTGGCGGTGCGTTCTTACACGCCTAAAAATGTGCTAGTAACGCATGATAGGTTAGTGGCTAAGCGGGTTGTGAAAAGGGGTGATAGGATTGTAGTGAGTGTGCAAGAGAAGGGGGTGGTGCTAGAGTTTGTGCTAGAAGCACTAAAAAATGGGGCAATTGGCGATGTGATAAAGGCTAAGGCGTTGGAGGGAAAAAAAACCTATGAAGTTAAAATTGTTGATGAGGGGAGAGGGGTTTTGCAGTGAAACGGATTATTGTAGGGATTAGTGGGGCAAGCGGAGCAGGGCTTGGACTACGATTCTTGGAATCGCTGCCTAGAGAGATGGAAAAATATTGTGTGATTTCAAATGGAGCAAAGCGAGTTTTGTCTTTGGAAGAGAAGTGTGAAGGGCTAAAGTGGCTAGAGGAAATGCAGGCTGGCGATGAGAGACTTTTTGTGTTAGAAGATAGCGATATGGGGGCTTGTATTGCAAGTGGGTCATTTGTGTGTGAGGTAATGGCGGTGATTCCGTGTTCGCAGAACACTTTGGCAAAAATCGCCTGTGGCATTAGTGATACTTTGATAACGCGTGCAGCCAGTGTGATGATAAAGGAGCAAAGGAAGTTGTTGCTTTCTCCGCGAGAAATGCCGCTAAGTCCGATTGTTTTGGAAAATATGCTAAAGCTTTCAAAGATTGGAGTTGTGATAGCACCGCCGATAATGGGATATTATGTTGGGAAGAATCTTAAGGACTTAGAGGAAATGCTGATTGGTAAATGGTGTGATAGTTTGGGGATTATGTATGATTATAAGCGGTGGGGGGATAATAAGGATTTTATGGCATGATTCTTTTTTGGGAATTTAATTTTTAAGCAGAGTGATGAAATAAGAAAATATTTCCACTAATTTTATTCAATTAGGATAATTATTGATTCAGTTTCTTTGCTAAGGGAATCTGGGCTTATGATTCTAGCCTTTTAGATATTTTGCCTATGAGATTTTAAAGTTTAATTTGAATTTGCGTTGGATAAAAATCAATAAAAATATTCCTTGGAATTAGTCTGGAGGTGGAAATCTTGTGGTAACTTATGCAGGAAGTGATAATATTATTGTAATGGATTTGGAGCATAAGATTTTACAAACAAGAATCAAAATTATCCCACTAATTCTTATTTTTTGTGAAATGTTTTGATGAAGTATGGAAATAACAGCGCCCTACTAAGGGCATACAGGTATGCCAAAGGGAAAAAGGAATAAGAGATGGAACTAGGCTAATAGATGACATTTGTCGCTCCTTAATTTTTTATGATATTGAAGTGATTATACTAATTTTTGTATATAAAAGTCAATATTTTTTAAAATACAATATGTATTTATAAATACTTGTTGAAAAATAATTATTTTGAATGATGATTTCACCTGCCTTAGAATCTGCAAAGTATAAAAAAGCCCTTATTTTCATGATAGTGATAAAAGTTTCAAGATTATTTTACAAGGTTATTTTAATTGATTTTAACAGCCCTCCCTTATAATTTAATCTCTCCTTAAGCTTCCCCTGCTATAATTTCGCTTCCTTATTTTGCAATTTTCTATGTTTTTCAATTTTCTTAATTTAAAGAAATATTTAATCTTTTCTTTATAAAGAAATTGTGAAAGTAGTATTAAGGTTAG
>CALVAF010000087.1 GCA_944325475.1 uncultured Helicobacter sp. | reverse complement strand
ATTACCAATATTGACTCCATTAATGTCGGTTGGAGAATCAATTATCATCGCACTTCCGGTATCTCTAAATAAGATTCTGCCGCTAATAGGGTTGCCATTGACATCACGTACTTCAAAATTATAAGTATGCCCATTAAGCCCTATCCCTGAGACTTCAGAGAGTTTTGTCCCCATAGTTGCGTATTCGTTGGTATCGCGGATAATCTGTGAGACATTGGAACTTAATGTGGAGCCTTCTTTGGTAAAGCCTACTCTGTCATATTCCACACTATAATCATTGCGGAATCCATTGACATTGGTTGGATTACCTCCAGCAGCAGGAACATTTTGAGCAGTAATGGTAAGGCTAAGGGAGCTTTCACCAATATAGGGCAGATTGGATTGGTCTGGAGGGCTTTTTTGAGAGACATTGTTATCAATAATTGTGATTTTTCCATTACTAAATTGCACATCGACATTAGCGCCTTGCTGGTTATTATACATATTTTTAATAGAATCCATTAAATCCTGCACGGTGGAAGTTGCAGTGATAGTAAAAGTGGCATTAACATTGTTGTTTGTTGGGTTTTTATTTTCATCATTTGCAGAAATCCCATTTAAACTTAATTGTGTTACATTTTCTGGGAAAATATCGGTTAGCAAAGTGGAAGTTTTTGCGATTTCATTATCATGATTTCTAAAGGTTGTTGGAATGGTGTGGAGTCGGTGGTCATTGTAATCCTCCACCGAAGTGATTTGTGCGTTTGAAAAACTCCCTAAATAGGGGCTTTGGACATAGGTATTGACTTTTGCCCCGCTATTTAGAAGCGCATCAATATCTGTTACGCCTATGCCATTTGGGTTATTTGGGTCTTGATAGTTGCTTGAAACCATATAAAACTCGATATTTGAACGTCCGCCTGTGAGATCTTTTATTTCGATTTCTCCCCATTCATTAAGTGTTACATCTACGACTTTACTTGTTTCGGTGTTGCCAAACTCCTTGCCGATTCTATCAAGCAAATCTTGCACTTTTACTGCTTGGCTTTTGTTATTATAAGACACTTCCATAGAAAATTTGGATTTAAAAGCCGTCCCATCGGGTCTTCTGCCTGTGATGTAGAAAACTTCTGGGTCATTGTTGGTGGTATCTGAATCATTATCGCCTACTAAATCCCGCAAAGTATCCTCTGCGGTGATATAGACTTCTTCCCCAATTCCTGTTGGGTGATTTGGGTCCATGATTTCTGGATGTAGTGAGCTTTGGTTGAACTTTGGGACATTAGTTGAAATAATACGATTAGTGTCATTATCAGAGCCAAAAAATAATTCATAGCCGGTGATGTTGTAGGTTACAGAATTGTTGGAGCTAAGGAGGGCATTAAGAGTGGCGTTATTACCATTGTAGCTACCATCGGCATTAAAAGGCTTGGAAGTTGTTGCAGTGCCTGCGAAAATAAACTCCCCACCAATAGAGGTATTAGCGATGGATAAAAAGTGGTCGCGTAGAGATTTTAAATCTTGGGCAATCGCTAAACGTGAGGTTTCACTATGAATATCATTTGCTCCTTGCACAAGCTTGTTTTTAAAAATATCCATATTTGTGCTTAATTCGCTTAAAGCTGTGTCGGTGTGACGTGTGAAAGTGAGAGCATTATTGGCTAACTCTTTACTTTGAGTTAAAGTTGTGAGATTGTAATCTAATTCCAGTGTTTTGTTGAAAATGCTGGTATTTTGGTAGCCATACTGAATCTTTAAGCCATTCATTTGGGATAGGATTCCATTTAGGTTTGTTTGTGTCTTCCCTTGATAATACTGTAACATTGTATAGCTGGAATTTGTCCCTATTCGCATAGTCTTCCTTTTGATTCTAGAATTTTGAGACTTTAAGAAGCAAAAATCATTCCTTTTTAAAGTGTTTAGCAGAATTGAAGTGTGTTATTTTAATCTTTTTTAAACTTTAATACTTTCTTATTACTTTTTTGCTAAAATCTACTCTTTGGTAAATAAATTTTAGGAGTAAATGCCTTGAGAAGCCATTATTGCGCGAATTTAGATGAAAAGGATATTGGTAGAGAAGTAACTTTGTGTGGTTGGTGCAACACTTATCGCGACCATGGTGGAATCATTTTTATTGATTTACGTGATAGGAGCGGGATAGTGCAGCTTGTCTTTGACCCAAAAGATTCAGAGCAAGCCCACAAACTTGCAAGCGAGGTGCGCGATGAGTATGTATTAGTTGCTAAAGGAAAGGTGAGAAAACGAGGTGAGGGCTTGGAGAATCCAAAGCTTAAAACCGGAAAAATCGAGGTTTTGATTGAGGAATTAAAAATTGAAAACAAAAGCCTAACCCCGCCTATTGCGGTGGGTGATGAGAGCGTGGGCGAGGAGGCGAGGCTGAAATACCGCTATTTGGATTTGCGTAATCCTCGCTTACAAGAGATTTTTATCACGCGAAGCAAAGTAGCTCAGGCGGTAAGAAATACCCTAAGTGATTTAGGGTTTTTGGAGATTGAGACACCCATTCTTACCAAAGCTACCCCAGAGGGCGCAAGGGATTATCTTGTGCCAAGCCGTGTGCATCATGGCGAGTTTTACGCGCTTCCACAAAGTCCGCAGCTTTTTAAACAGCTTTTGATGGTGAGTGGATTTGATAAATATTTTCAAATTGCAAAATGCTTTAGAGATGAGGATTTGAGACTTGATAGGCAGCCAGAATTCACACAGATTGACATCGAAATGAGTTTTGTAGAACAAAAAGATGTGATTGGTGTTGCTGAAGCAGTTTTGAAATCGATTTTTGTTGCTTGTGGAATTAGTATTGAGACGCCATTTGTGCATTACACTTATCAGGAAGTGATGGACAAATATGGCAGTGATAAGCCGGATTTACGCTATGATTTGCCGCTTGTGGAAGTGGGGGATTTGTTTGTGGATTCTAGCAATGAGATTTTTGCTTCTATTGCAAAAGATTCT
>CALVAF010000086.1 GCA_944325475.1 uncultured Helicobacter sp. | reverse complement strand
GTATAGCCGTGATCTTGCAGCGTGTGATTAAACTCGCCATCAATCAGACTGGCGTTATAGTCGGCTATGGTTTGTGCTAAAGCTTTAGGATCTAACCCGATTTTACCCGCTAGCTCCTCACGGCTCTTGGCCACAATAGGCGGAAAGAGAGAGGGCATATAACATTTCTGCACTTTAGAATCAGTAATCGAAAAGGCAATTTGGTCTTCTTGCTGGGCAACAAGCCGTCCCCATATCGCATACCTCTTGGGCCAAAAGTCCTCACCCTCATCATAGAATCTCTTGCCATATTTATTCACTACAATGCCTAGTGAGACGCAATCCACACGCGAGGCAATGCCCCCATCATACTTAGGAGTCCTCGCATCGATTGCCACCATGTGTCCTTGCGTAGGGTCGCCAATGATTTTTGCATTTACTTTTTGCAAGGCTTTTAGCATTTTACCTTGATTAAAGCGTGTGCCACGAATGATAAAATTCCTAGCCTTCTCCCCCCAAGCCTCCTCTAGCCACTCCAAATTTGATTCAAAGCCCCCACTTGCGATAACAAAAGCCTTTGCAACAAATCGCACCTCCTCATTGCGTTGTTTATCCAAAACCAAAACTTCCTTACAGGTTTTACCCTCTACTCTCAAATCTAGTGCCTCATACTCATAAAAAATCGCAATGCCTAACTCACTTGCAGAGGCAAAATAAGCATTTACTAGCGACTTTCCACCACCTAAGAAAAAGGCATTCGTTCTCCCTAAATGCAAAGTCCCTCGCATAGATGGCTGGAATCGCACACCATGATTTTTCGCCCATATCACCGCCTCTGGCGTGTGAGAGATGACATATCTTGCATACTCTTCATTTGTCTGTCCTTTGGTTACCTTAAAGACATCATCAAAAAACTCATCTTCACTATATTTGTCTGTTAAAACATCAGTGGGAGCATCATGCATAGAGCGGAGATTGCGTGTGTGTTGGGAATTACCCCCACGCCACTTTTTAGGGGAAGATTCCAAAAGTGCGATGTTAAGACTACTATTTGCCTCTTTAGCGCTGATTGCCGCACACAAAGCAGCATTCCCCCCACCAATGACAACAATATCAAATTCTTTTGTTTGCATTAGTGCTCTCCTTTTTGTTTGCCATAAAATCCACCTTTTCTAAAAATTGCCACACTTGCAATAAACAAGCAAAATACCTTTTCATTTTTTCTTGCCCTCATTAATATCCTTCTATTTTTATCTTCCATAAAACAAGATTTGTTTTACTTGGGATAATTTTAATTTCTTTTTACTTTTTTAATATTAAAAAGTATTCTTTTGTATACATAGTTTTAATTTTATTACAAAAAGATACAACTACAAAAATCATACTTTGCCAAACCATAAATCCTGCGATTTTAACTACAACAAGAAAACTTTTGAAAATCTGATGTTTATAATGCCTACTATATTGCTAATAGAATTGAGCCCTACAAAAACAAACTAAGATTTGCTAATACTAAAAAACTATGCCTTATATTTTATATATGAGAGTATTTCATAAAAAAATCCATGCAGCTGCCAAATAAGCAGTTAATCTTGCTCACACTGCATAATGCAATAAAAAAATTTTCACATTAAATCAAAGAAATTTTAAGTTTTGTTTTTTAAAGCCCTCTCAAGCCGTATTTTATAAGCTTGGTGGATATGGAATCGTGCCATTTCTTGTGCCTTTTTCTCATCGCCTTTTTGGATTGCTTCAAAAATATTAAGATGCTCCCTGTAAGCCTCCATGATTCGCTTTGGTCTAGCCAAAGTGCTTTCGCCAAGCAAAATCAAAGACCTATCAAGATTCTGCATAATTTTAAATAAATAAGAATTGTTTGAACAACGATAAATCATCTCATGAAATAAAAGATTATTTGTCCTTGCTTCTGCAATATCGCTAATGCCTTTTTGCTCCTCTAATATATTATACAAAATCTCTATTTCGACTTTAGAAACAAATAAAGTTGCCAATCTCGCAGCCTCTCCCTCCAAAAATTCTCGCATTTCATAAAGCTTGGTAAGAGAAATTAAGTCCAATCCAGCAACCATTAACCCTTTTTTACCATCTTGAACTAAAATTCCCTCATTTACCAAAATCCCCAATGCTTCTCGTATAGGGGTTCTACTCAATCCCGTCTCTTGAATCAAATCTTGCTCTTTAATTCTATCTTTGGGTTTAAACTTGCCTTGCTTTATAGATTCAATCACATAATCATAAATTTTATCGCTAGAATTTTTTTGGTTACTTTTTTGCATTGGAGTCTCTTTTTATTTCTTAAACTAAGCATTATAACTTAAATCTTATTTTTATACACCTAAAAGCCAAGCATTGTTTTTATAACTTTTTGATGACTTCTTATCCCATCACCCTCTTTTAATAGCCCATTAAATCGCTTTTGATACTCCAAAAAATTCCTCGGAAGTAAAAAATTTGCAATCTGCTCTTCCCCTATCCTCTCCTGATTTTTTTGATAAACCTTGCTCAATGCCAAAAATCCCTCCTTAGACAAAAAATACACATATAATGCTTTTGCAATCTCTTGACTTTTAGGACGCAAAACCAAAACCCCAGCATTAGGCAAAACTCTTTTTTCCCCTATTCGTCCTCCAACAATAGCCACCTTGGGCGAAACCCCACGCATAGATAACAAAATATCATAGCTCTGTATCTTAAGCTTCTCAATGCGTTTTTGACTGCTTTTAGGGGAAAATTCCAAAAATTCCTCACTAAACCCATACTCCGCAAAATCCTTAATTCCAACATTATAACAATCAATTAAAATCTCATCTTTTTTAGCTTCAATTCTCTGCCCCCTATAAACACATTCCAAAAACTCACCAAGCGGTATAAAATCTTGCAACATATCTTTTTTTTGCACATAATAAGAAGGCTTGAAATTCAGCTCATCAAGATTTTCATAAGCCACCAGCTTAGAAATATCCGTATCTTGCTTACTAAGAAACTCATCATAAATCCTCTCAATATCAATGAGCTTATTGTATTTCCCCTCTTTAAGATAAAGATTTTGCGCATTAATAAAAAAAGTTTTTTTATTTTCCTGTTTGGATAAGACAAGTAATGAAAACTCTTCTGCTTGATTAGGAAAAATATTTTTAGGAAACTCCACCACCGCTTCAAGCAGTCTTTTTTGCTTCAAAAATTTCCTAAGGCGCATCCCACAGCTTTTATGTAGCAGTAAGGAACGTACAATAAACACGCCCCTCTGCTTAAAATGTCGCAAGGTATAAGCAAGGAATGGAATCTCTGGAATACTTTTTACAAAAGGCTCTAACTCATTTTCTCTAAAATCCCAAAGATTCGGATTGGATTGTGCAGGAAAATAGCAAAAGGCTTTATGAGTCTCCAAATCCCCAAAAGCAGAATCTTTAAAAATATCCGCCACTGCCAAATGGCATTCCCTAAATTCCATAAAAGCCACTAGAATCCTAGCAAGATAGAGAAGTTGTGGGTGAATATCCTCACCATAATAGCTAAAATTCCGCTCCCCAATCCCAAATAGTAAGCTCCCCAAACCACAGCAAGGATTATAAAGGCTTTCCCCAGACTTAAGGTCCAAAAACTTGCAGGCTAGTTGATTAACCTCAATGGGCATAGCGTATTCATAAAGCCCTAAAATCGTCTTATGCAGCACAATAGCTTGGATAAAATTCTCCAAATCTTTTGAACTTGTCTCACAACTCCACAGTGTCCTTAAAATCTTCCTTCGATTTATTTTAGAATTAGCACAAAAAGCCTCCAAACCATAACCTTCTAAAATCGCAGAAATCCCTTCATCAATCCGCTCTTTGTCCGCTTCCAAAAGCGCTTTTAAACAATCTCTATTTTTTGCAACCAACAAAAACTCCAAAATAATCTTTAATGCTTCAAGACTATTTTGGTGAAACCTCTGGAGATACTGAAAAATCTGTAATAATTCTTTTAACATTTAACGATACATCGGCAATAATTCAAACACAAATAAAATGTGGCAAATTCCCACCACACAGCCAAAAATTAAAAGTGCATAAATGGTCAAATTTCCACCTTTAACACGATAATTTCCCTCCTGCTTCTCACATCTCTTACGCGAAGCCTTAAGTAGCAAGGCTGGAATCACCACCGACCAAATTGTCGCAGCAAGCCCCGCCCAACCAATGGCAAGCAAGAATCCATCAGGATAAATCATTCCTGCAATAATCGGGGGTGCAAAAGTCACCAGCATGGTTTTTGTCCGCCCTAGCCTACTATCATCAAAACCGCATAAATCCGCCATATAATCAAACAGTCCAAGACCGGCACCCAAAAACGAAGTTGCCACCGCTAAAAAGGCAAAAGCATCAAGCATTCTTAGCAGAAACTGCCCATTGAGATTACTACTTGCTGCTTCAATGAGATGACTAACATTCCCCCCTGCTGCAATCACTGCCTTAAAATCACTCCTCATAATATTCCCATCACATGCAACAATCCATATCACATAAGCCAACAATGCAATGAGCGACCCATAAACAAGGCATTTGTTAATCGAGCTTGAATCTTTGCCAAAATACTTTACCAAGCTTGGCACAGAAGCATGGAAACAAAAGGAAGTCAGATAAGTAGAAAGTGCTACAAAAACGAATATACCATAACCACTTCCGTCATTTTCCAAATCCAAAAGCAAAGAAGTTTTTATCTCGCCAAGCATTCCAGTCATCGCAAAAATAAAAGTAATGACCATTCCGCCAATCATCACCACCGAAAACCTATCCACCACATAAGTGCTCCACCACACACAGCCGCTCAAAAAAAGCGCAAAGAATAATCCTGATAAAAACTTGGGTAGCTCATAATCAAACAATGCCATAGAAGTATGCACCACCATAGAGCCCCCACCACTCACATAAGCATACAACAAAATATACACCACAAACGCCAAGCTTAAGCCATTGACGAGATTCCAAAATTTCCCCAAATTATCATGCACAAGCGTGTGAAAACTTGCTCCGGGATTATAGTTAAGATTAACCTCTAAAATCGCTTGAGAAGCAAGCAACATCATAAGCCAAGTGACTACCATAAGCCCCAAAGACCACCAAAGCCACATTCCAGCAGAAATCGTCGGCAATGCTAGCATACCAGCCCCAATCGCCGTCCCTGCAATAATCATTGTCCCACCTAGCACACTAGGCTTATTTCCAATTCCAAACATCACAAACCTAACCTTATTGAAAGTAAAAATTAGCCTTGATTATAGCAAAATTTAACGCTAAAAAAGTGTGAATGTGCTATAATCTTGCCTAAATTTTATTTCTAAAGGATTACCATGTCAGCCCTCATACCCATTTCTATTTCAGCTTTGCAAAAAGCGCTTTTATTGCTTATTTTGGTCCTTATTTTTGCTGCTTCACTCTCCTATGCAGCCCAGCTAAAAGAAGCTCCAAAGGGAATTATTGAATCATTTTATTACAATTCAAGCTTCAGCCAAAAAAGAGAGATTTGTAACATTCCATACCAATTCCACCAAGACTTTTACAAACAAACTCAAAAAGACTGCAATTCTAATCATAAATTACATTTAGAAAAAGACCTGCTTTTGCTTGATTTAAAAGAAGTGAAAACCCAAAAAGAAGCACAGATTCAGCAAAACAAGCATAAAGAACACAATGTGCGATATTTGAATCCAAAATAATCGCGGCGATTAACAAAATCCTTAGGAATAAAAATAAACTTTAAATTTTAGGGTTTTTTGCAAATGACAAACAAAATTGAATCCTTTATCCAAATTCTAAGAAGCGATAAAAAATGCTTCACTTACGAGTTTTCCGCTCCTGCAAGCTTTTGTTTAGAATCACTCTTTGCCAACTTAAAAAAAGCAGATTTT
>CALVAF010000085.1 GCA_944325475.1 uncultured Helicobacter sp. | reverse complement strand
AAAAAATTCTACAAAGTTATTTAAAATACCCCCCCCCCCCACTCCATAATCTAACATTTTTAAAGGTTGATTAAAAAATTTTTGAGGAATCAATTCCAATGAGTTTTCAAGCAATTTATAAGAAGCGCTCTTAGGCACATCCCCATCGAATTTTACCTGCTCTTGATTGGGCAAAATCGAATCGGTTATATAAGAAGAATAAAGCTTCTTTAAAACCTCCATATCCGGTCTCTTCTGCAAATGCCCACATTTTTGGCAGACAAAAAGGGTGATTCCACAAGGAAAAATAAAATTATCGGAACTCACACTAATATCTTTTACACTCTCATACATTGCACTAAGCTTACCAGAACAAATCAAACATTCCATTATCTCTCTCCTCTTTTAAAAACCATGATATTACAATCCATTTCACTTCATTTGTTTTATATCTCATTTTCTATTTTTTTAATACAAACATATTGCTGCCCCCTTCCCCAAGCCTTTGAAAAATGCTTCATGCAAGAAATCTTTTCACCACTCATTCCTTCACCCTTAAGCAGCAAAATCACTTCTTTCACACTTTTTAAAAAAAACTCTCCTAAATCTTGATTTTCTCTGATAATCTCTTCTAAGAGATGAGTGATTTTTACAATTTGATTGCTTTTATAACCCTCTCTATAAACTTTAATCAATTCTTTGAGATTCCTTAACTGACAAGCCAAACTATCATTTTTCTCCACATCACGCACACTATCTTCAAATTGAGTGCATACTAACAAATGTCTTTTTGATGAAAAATCCCTAAGAATTTGCCGCGCATAAGAATATTCTATATCCTTATACCAGCTTAAATTTGCCACCAAAGCAGGGGAGGTGCCAACCACATCAAAGGCACAAATTTTTTGGAATTGTCTAATGCTATCTGCAATCGTAAATGAAAAATGATCATTGACGGGATTTAAAATAGAATCCTTTACCCAATCTTCAATAGGTCTAGAAGCAAATTTTAGGGTTTCTAAATGTCCTTTAAAAGCTTGGGATAAAACCTTTACTTTTTCTTCAAACACACCAATGTCTTTAACCAAAATAAGCCCCAATATCCTGCGTAAATACTCAAAAAAGTAAGAAAACTCACAAATGGTTGTAATGACGCAATAACCTCCATCTTTGACATTTTTAAATAACTTTTCTAACATCACATCTCTCTGCCTCTCTTCAAAGGGCGGCAAAAACCCCTCAGCTATCACAAAATCATATTGCATGGAACTATCAAAAGCTTCAATCACACAATCATAAATCTGATATTGACTGGGATTGATATGATAACTACTAAAAAGATTTTGCATTTCTTTTCTTCCAGTGGGATTGGGCTCTACAATATCCACTTTTGCTCCTAGCAATAAAAAAACCAAAGTGTTATAGCCACTCCCAGCACCAACTTCTAAAATATTGGCACCTTTAAATAACTGGGAATCAATTCCCAAAAGCCGATACAATCGCTCTCTTCTCTTAATATGCAATTTCAAATTGCTAATATCTTGACTAACAGGAGAAATCTCATTTTCCTCATAAAATCTCACAAATTCATTCATACCTCTCCTTTATCTCCTATAAACTTCCCCATTATCTCTGTTTGTCCCATCCTCTTCCATTCTATTATTCGCCCATTCAATACAAGTTTTACAAATAGGATATTGTTCGTATTTCTGCTCCAAACACTCTTTTCTTAAAACATTTAAATTCTTCCCAAACCAAATATCCTCTAAACTTTCCTTCAAAGCATCCCCCACATAAACTTCACTCCTTCCATAAGTCGCTTGCATAGCACAACATATTGAAACTTTTCCATTAGGCGCTATAAACATGCCATTGACAAAAGGCCAATGGCAAACATATCGATTTTTTGGCATTGCTTCCTTATGAAACCCTTTTTCATCTAAAAACATTTCATTAGAAAAACTAATATAATTAATAAAAGGCAAATACTTCTCCCATTTTTGCAAAAATAAATCTTTCTCATCTTTGACATTCTTATCTTCCACAAGCACACAATTCAAATTAATTTCAACCCCACTCCTAACTTCTTGTGCGTATTTGATAAAGGCAATGATATTCTCTTCAACTTTTTTCAAACTCGCTCCGCGAATCTGCTTATAGGTTTCCTCTTTGGCACCATCCACACTAAAGCGAATGTATGAAATCCCACTATCTATGAGTTTTTTACTTTTATCCAAAGACATTAATGTGGCATTGCTTGTAAATCCTACTTTAGACACTCCACTTTCTCTAGCAAACCTTATAAAATCATAAATCCTCTCATCTAATAAGACCTCTCCGGGACCTGTAAAATCCACCGCACAATCATATCTACTAGCATACAAAATAGCCTTTTTGACAACCTCATCATCAAGCCTTAAAGGTTTTTTGAAAAAATCCGTCATTTGTGTTTTTTTATAAATTGGGGAATGATAATGGCACATAATACAAGATAAATTACAACTATTATTTAAAGAAATTCCTATGGTTTGGGGAGCTTGATAAAAATATTTTAAATGTTCTGTCAAGTCTAAAAGTCTTGTCGCCTCATCTATCAT
This sequence comes from uncultured Helicobacter sp., assembly GCA_944325475.1. Classification (GTDB taxonomy): domain Bacteria; phylum Campylobacterota; class Campylobacteria; order Campylobacterales; family Helicobacteraceae; genus Helicobacter_D. Next base: position 5,334 of record CALVAF010000085.1, on the reverse strand, counting down.
ATAGGGCATAAAGGAATAAGACAAATTAAACAATTTTCTACTTTCTTTAAAGATTTTCTTTTGAATGCTTTTCTTATCCACACCCAAAACCTCTCTTAAAAGAGGGTGGATTTTATTGCGTAATTTTAAACTTAACTCTCCTTTCCTATAAAGTGCTTCAATCTCATAATTATCTAAAGTCAAATCCCTCTTCAATGAAAAAAAAGCAAAATCATCAACCTCAACATACTCATTTGGCTTGGGATAATAATACAAATTTGAATCACTCTTAAGAGAATCCATAAAAAACTTTTGACCCCTCTGCTTGGCTCCATTCACATAAAGAGGGTAGTTATAAGCTATCAAAATGCCCCCCCCCCCCAACCGATACAAGATGCTGCAATTCCTCAACTGCAAGAGAAAAATCCCCAAAAAAGTCACTCACTTGGAATTCCACAATATTTGAAAAATATTGATTTAACTCAAGAAAATCTATCACACAATCAACACCGGTTTTATTTTTAAAATTAGCCACTACCACTTTCATAATGTCTCCTAATATTGTTTTATACAAACCCTAGATGCTTCTTATCAGCATCAAGGTATTCTAAAATCATTTTATTTTTTTCATGTGCCACACAATGATGATTACACACACAGGTTGGATTCACCTTAAAAAAAGATTCTTTATTTTCAAACCACCATTCCTTAAAAGAAATCTCTTTAATACTTCCAAGCAATGCCTCATCTAAATTATAGGCTTTATCTTGACATGGATAAAGGTTTAAATCCGCGCCAATTACCATAAGCATTTGAGAATAAGGACACCAATGATAATCTTTTTTAAAGCTATTGAGCTGATAATGATAGGAATCATAAATCTCTAAGGTTCCTCCAAAATCGCTTTGTGCCTTCTTTATCTCTTCTTTTGCCTTCTCATAAAAAGCTTGATGATAAAGATTTGTTTTTTCCCCATCATTACTCACAATAGCAGGGGATATTTTAAGGCTATCTATGCCTATTTCTTGAAGGATTTTTGCAAGCTCATAAATCTTATGCCAGTTTTCCTGCCCTACAATATAGCTCACTCCAAGATAACATGGACCACCTATTTTTTTAAATTTTTCCATATTAGAAATAATTTTATCAAACTCCCTTTTGCCTACCCCACGAAACTTCTGATAACTCTCATTATCATACCCATCCATACTCACACGCACCCAAGTGCCATATTTTGCAAAAATCTCTGCTATCTCTCCATCCAGCCTTGCTCCATTTGTCAAAGTCGCAAAGGAAATATTAGTTTGGATTAGACGCCTTAGGGTCTGTGGCATGTATTTATAGACTAATGGCTCTCCTCCTCCACTAAATGTGATAGCTTTAACCCCCATTGCCTCACAATCATCAATAATTTCAAGCATTTTTTGTTCGGGTATAAAATCCCGCTCAACCATATCTTTCCCAAGCTGCAAATACGAAACTTTATAAGCACAATACCAGCAATCATGATTACACACATTAGTTGGCTTGATTCGAATATGGATTGGCGGTGTTATTGCCTTATCCCTAGGCAGAGAATCTAGCTTATCTCTATAATGAAACATTTTATATTTTGTGTATAATAATCCCATTTATCATTCCTATTCAAAATAAATAAACTCATAATCACCTTGATACCCAAACTCTCTTGCTATCCATATCCACTCACTAGGATTGAAAAAACTCTCACAAGTAAGCGCCCAACACTGCAGATTAAAAAGCTCTTGATTGTTTCTATAAGATTCAACCATAATATATTTTTGCTTCCCCACACGCTCTATCTCACTAAGAGCCATTTTTAAATCAAACAATGCAAGATTATGCAAAGTCCCTAATGAAAACACCAAATCAAACTCATTATCCCCAAAAGGAAGCGGGCTTCGCGCATCATAAACAAACAAACTCCCCGCAATTTCCTCCTTAGCATTTTTTATCGCATATTCTGAAATGTCAAATCCAACCACCTCTATATTAGGCAGAATTTTTTTAATCTCATAGAGTAAAAATGCCTTCCCACAACCCACATCTAAAATCTTGCTCTGGTTATCTAAGCCATAAATCTCTATCAAATCCCTAGCAACCCCCTCCCATCTCCCATCATATTTGTATCCACCATATCCATACCGCCTATTCCCGTCCCAAAAAGCCTCATCATACCTTTTAGCAACACCCATACATTCCACTTTAAAATCCACCATTCTAGCCAAATAATCTCTTTTAGTCTTTTGGTGCAACTTTGTAAAAATATTCCTCAAAACTCCCATATCATTCCACTTTCTTTCTTACAGATTCAACAATCCCCTTATAATCAACCCCAAAAGAGGCACGACCATAATCACAATTTCCTATCAAATGCACATATTGATTGGGTATGGCTAGAATCTCTATATTAGCATTCGTGTAGGATTTTAAAAATGTCCCTAAACCGCCATAGCTAAAATGCTCTTCAATAACAAACACGATTCTATAAGAATCTAAATTAAAATCCATTGAATTAATAAAGGGCTTACTTGCCACATCACAGCCTAGAATCTCCCCAGCTTTAAGCGCCTCTTGAGTAATAGAGCTATGGGATAAAAGCAAAATATCACTTTTATTTTTCAAGAGAAATTGCAGCTTTGTAATATCTGCAAACTTTTCTTTATGCAAATAAGGCTCACCTGCCTTTGGGATTCTAATATAGCTTGGCTTTTTAGAGTGATAAGCGTATTCAAAACATGCTTTTGCTTCTAAAGGGTCACAAGGAGAAAAAATATTCAAATTTGGCAAACTCAAAGCCAATCCTATATCTTCTAAAGAATAATGAGTCATTCCACTTGGCATATAAGTAAGCCCACTCCCCGTCCCAACCAAAATAACAGGCAATTCTTGATAACAAATATCATTCCTTACCTGCTCATAGGGACGCATGAGAACAAAGGGTGCGATATTATAATACACCACCTTTTTCCCACACAACGCTAAACCCGCTGCCATACTCACACATAAGGCTTCATTGATTCCGGGATTAATGTATTGCTCTTGATAGTCTTCTTTGAAAATATCCCAAACACCAAGCCCCGCATCGCCGCTAATTAAAAACATATTGGAATCTTTTTTAGCAGCTTCCATAATGCAATTTGCTATGGTGTTTCTCATTTTAGCGCCTCTAATGCCCTAGAGTAGATTTCATCAGTTACCAAATAATAATGCCACTCTAATTTATCCTCCATAAAATCCACTCCCTTACCCTTTATAGTATCACAAACCACACAAAGCGGCTTATTCTTTTTGCCTTTAACTGCTTTAAAAATCTCCTCTTCACAATGCCCATTAACCCGCACACAATCCCAGCCAAATGCTTTCCATTTGTCTTCTAATGGCTCATACCCCACAAGCTCACTAGCCCGACCATAACCCTGCAAATTATTCCTATCAATAAACACCACAATATTATTTAATTCCAATTTCGCTCCAAGCATGGCTGCTTCCCAAACACTCCCTTCTTGAATCTCGCCATCACCCATTAAAATATAAAGATTACGATTCTTGTCTTTTTCATTCTTTTTAAAGGCTATTGCCATACCAATGCCAATAGGCAATCCATGCCCCAAACTCCCCGCAGAAATTTCAATATAAGGGTGCGTATTCCTATCAGTATGGGCTGGAAGTGTGCCACCATTTTGATAATACCCCAAAAGCATTTCCTCACTCATTAATCCTCTATGATACAAAGTCGCATACAACGCCATAGCAGAATGCGCTTTTGAGAGGATAAAAAGATCTCTAGTCTCATAGTCTTTTAGATTCAAGATTTTAAAATACAAGGCACTTAAAATCTCCACACACCCTAAAGCAGACCCAATATGAGGGCTTTTTGCCCTATTAGCAACACTCAAAATTGTTTTGCGAATCTCTTTTGCTATTGGTGCCATTATCAAGTCTCCACTATTTTTTGACTGACACAGACTGCAAATAAATAATGCGCCATAGGATAAAATCCTGTATGCACCACCTCATCATTCATGCTAAAAACAAACACATGGTGAAAATATTTTTGACAAAAACTTTTAAAATCCTCTCCACTTTTGCAATTAACATGCTCTTGCTTGCTACCCTCACTAGCATAAACTTGGCTTTCTAAACTTGGAATCCCTAGTATTAACACCCCCCCCCCTCTTTCTTTTTTTAAAGCTCTCATAACATTTCGCATAAACATATCCTCATCTTTAGGATAGATATGCTCAAAGACATCAAGCGCATAAATTCCATCAAACTCATTTTCACAAGGCTCTTGAGCCAAATCTAAAACTTTTAACTCCATATTATCGGGTCTGCCAAGCTCTCTAGCTTGATTAATAAACACAGGATCATAATCCGTTGCTACCAATTTCTCTACGCTTTGTGCGACAATAGTCGAATAAAAGGCATCCGCACACCCTAATTCTAAAACTTTTTTATACCCTGCAAACATTTTAGACACAAATTTGTATCGCGCACTTGTCAAACATAAGCGAATAGGCTGATGAAAATAAGCATAAGAGCTCATATAGCCCATTCTTGCTACTTTACCTTCTTCATACTCCCTCACACAATGATTGAAATATTTTCCTTTAGTTTCTTCCATAACAATCCTTTTACTCACAATCAAATAAAGTTAATATGCTTTGCTTGTCTCTTTAAAATATCATTCAAAAATTCATTAATGGCATTTGGGCGACAATTTGTAGGGCATTTTTTACAATCTAATTCTTGCTCTAAAAATTTTTTAATTTTCTTACGTTTTTCCCCATTCCAAATTTCATAAAAAGAATCTTGATAAATATTCCCATACACAAATTCTTCTCTATCCCAATAAGGCAGACAAGTCGCTAAATCCCCAGCAGAGTTTAAAGTAGTGATAAAATTACAACCATAGCAATGGGAATAATTTCGCTCCTTTTGCTTATTCCCAAAGGCATTTTCCCTAAAAATGACCTTAAAGCTCTCATTCTCATAACTTTTAGCCTCTTTGGCTAAATCTTTAATTTCTTCAAAAGCAATAAAGCCTTGTTTTTCACTATATTTTTGTTCCTCATTTTGAAACACAAAGGGCTTAATGGATACAAAATCAACTCCAGCATTCTTCAAATGAGAAATAGCAGATAATAAAGAATCTTTATTTTCAGGCAAAAGCACAAACTGCGAACCCAAATCCACATTTAATTGGTTTTTATTCCTAAAGCTAGTAGCATATTCTATATTTTTTAACACTTTAGCCATTAATTCACCCCCCCCCCCCCCCCCCATACTCATTCTCCTAGTCAACATGTGTATTTTTTTCTTTTTATTATTTAT
>CALVAF010000084.1 GCA_944325475.1 uncultured Helicobacter sp. | reverse complement strand
ATCTTCATAAACCAAAATAGGCTGCAAAAGCCCATGCTCTTGGATAGAATCAGCTAACTCCTGCAAACTCTCTTTATCAAAAACTTTACGTGGCTGCAAAGGATTGGCTTTAATTTTATCAATCTCAATCTCAACCACTAAGCCCGAATTGTCATTTAAATTATTCTGATAGGCTTCCTCTACCTCACCTAAAATTGCACTTAATCCACGCCCTAAGCCTGCATTTTTTTTTGCCATTAAGCCCTCTTTAAAATCGCTCTTGCAAGACTTTGGTAGGCAATATTGCCTTGCGAACGCACATCATACAAAATTACTGGCTTCCCAAAGCTTGGTGATTCAGCAAGTTTGATATTACGCGGAATAGCAATAACATTTTCAGTATTATTTTTAATTAATTGCCCTTCAAAATGCTGCAACAAATCAGTAAAAACCTGCCTTGAAAGGTTATTCTGTGCGCTATACATTGTCGGCAAAAGCCCCTTGATTTTCAAATCTGGATTAATCTCTTTTTTCAGAAGTTTAATAGTATTTAATAATTGTGCCAAACCCTCTAGCGCAAAAAATTCACATTGAATTGGAATAATCACAGAATGAGAAGCACTCAACGCATTAATCGTAAGTGGTCCTAGAGCAGGCGGTGAATCAATAATAATATAATCATACAGACTGCTTACTTCCTCTATTTTTTTCTTTAGCAATAGCTCTCTACCATTTCGCTTTTGGCTATAAAATTCCTTTTCAATCCCTACCAAACCGATATTTGAAGGAGCTAAAAAAAGCATCGGAATCAAAGTTTTTTGAGTAATTTGGGAGAGCTGTTTGGTTCCAATTAAAACATGGTAAATATTAAACTCTATGTCATTCCTATGGAATCCTAGGCTTGTTGTGGCATTAGCTTGGGGGTCAGCATCAATAAGCAAAACCTTCTTTTCTTCAACCGCTAAAGAAGCAGCAAGATTAACCGCTGTCGTTGTTTTCCCAACCCCACCTTTTTGATTTGCAATACAAATCACTTCACACATTTTCCACTCCCTCTCTCACAAATCATCTTAAACTATAAATCCTCTCACCCCTTAAAAGAATCGAACCATCTTCTAAAAGCTCAGCCTCTTTAAGCGAAACCAATTCTCCTTTATGATGAAAGCTATATTGAAAATTTTTGGAAAATTCTAACTTATATTTACTAAAAATTTGCTTCCATGTATAAAATTTTATCCGTTTCACAAAAAGATTGAGAATCTGTTCCCTAGATACCCCAATATCCAAAGCACCAAATTCAGGATTTTCCACCACAAGATTTAAGCCAATCCCCACCAAAATATTTTTAGCAATTTTTGTGCAGAGTATCCCACCAATCTTTTTATTATCAAGATACAAATCATTAGGCCACTTCAAGCAAACCTGCGAACCAAACTCCACTAAAACTTCTTTAAAAATATAACCAAAATAAATCGAAACCGATTCTAGAGCTAAATCATGTGGTAACTCTTCCTGCGTCATTGCAAAAGAAAAATACAGCCCTTCTTTGACGGCATTCCAAGCATTTCCGCGACTTCCAATGCCACTATTTTGCTGGTAAGCTAAAACCAAAATAGGTGCTTGAAACTCTCCAGACTTGATTTTTTCGCTCAAATAAAGATGTGTTGAGGGCAAAGATTCAAAAGTCAAAACCTTCATTACACTAAAATATCGCCTTTTTTTAGCCTTTTGCCCTGCAAGTATTGGTAAGCGCTCACTGCCTTTTTAGAGGGGACTTGCAAAGCCCCTATCCAAACGCTGCCCCTAAGGCAACCCACCAAAATCCTATCCTCCAAAACTCCTAAAATTTCCCCCGCCTCATTTATACTTTCTGTCTCATTTAACGCAACTTCTTTAAGTTTCAAGCCATTTTGCAAAAAAACCTCTGGCCATCCCTCATAAGCAAGCGCCTTAAGAAAAAGTGTTTTAGCATTACTAAAATCCACCATTCCCATTTCTTTTTTGATTTTTTTGCAATAACTGCAATCAGCATGGTTTTGCTTTAGCGGAATCACTTCATCTTTCTTTTTAAGATAGTCTAAGGTTAGCTTTGCTGCTGCATTTGAAAGCTCTACAAACAACTCCCTTGCATTCTGCCCCTTGTTTTTTAAGATTCTAAACCCCAAAATATCCCCACTATCCAAGCCCTCTTCCATTTGCATCAAAGTCACCCCAAAAAGCTTCTCGCCTGCCAAAATGCTCTCTTGAATCGGGCTAGCTCCACGGAATTTTGGAAGTATTGAGGCATGCAAATTCACACAAGGTGCAAGATTCAAAATACTTCTAGGCAAAATCTTGCCAAATGCCGCCACAATAATTATATCAGCTGGAATTCTCTTTAGCATATCCACAAAATAGCCGTCCAAAGATTCAGGCTGAAAAATCGGAATCTCTAAGCCTTTTTCCAAAAGCAATTCCTTTGTTGCAGGCATTTTTAGCTGCATTTCTCGCCCCGCTCTTTTATCGGGCTGACAAACCAAAGCTCGAATTGTATGTTTTGCAAGAAGTGATTCCAAAATCACCGCTGCATAAGAAGGAGTTCCCATAAAAACGATATTCATCGCTTCCTTACCTTTCTTTATAAATTTTCTAAACCTTAAGCTCTTATAACAAGATTAAAAACGTTATCTTACTAAAAGTTCTTTAAATTCTTTTATTTCTTTTTCTTGAGTGTTAATGATATTTTCAGCAATTTGTCTTATCGTCTTATCTTTACTATACCTTAAAATTTGCTTTGAGAGCTCAACCGCTCCTTGATGATGCAAACTCATCGCTTCCAAAAAATCTTTGATAACATCTTTGCTTGGTTTTAGAGATTGCATTTTATACATCATATCTTGCATGATCCTTTTTTCCTCTTTCACAAAATTTTCATACTCCTTTTTACCCATTTGCGTTGGTGCATATTTTTGTTTGTCTAAAATCTCACTAAACTCCTTTATCTCTTTTTCTTGAGTGTTAATGATATTTATAAGGGGGTATTTTATTTCAAAGTGCAAATTTTAAAAGTGAAGTGCTTTAAAGTGCGATAAAATAGAAGTTTGTTCTTTAGATTACTTCGATTTAAAGTGGAAAATTAAGTTTAGATTTTTTCACAAAATGGCTATT
>CALVAF010000083.1 GCA_944325475.1 uncultured Helicobacter sp. | reverse complement strand
GCGATTATATCTTCATTCCCCTCAAACCCAAATATCTCATTTTCGCTATGGAATTGGGGTATCAAATGGCGGCGGTTGGAAGTCACATAAAAGCGGATATTTTGGGGGAATCTCTCGATACTACCCTCTAAAATCGTTTTAAGATTTTTGTATTCTTGGTCGTTCTCATTGAAGCTTAAATCATCACAAAAAATGATAAATTTATAATTTTTGGTGCGTAAAAAATCCAAAATTTCAGGTAATGCTTCTAAATCCTGCTTGAAAATCTGCAAGATTCGCAGACCATCTTTAGAGTATGTTGGCAAAAGAGCTTTAATGAGCGAGGATTTGCCACAGCCTCTAGCACCCCAAAGTAGGACATTCACGCCCATTTCTTCAAACAAAAAGGATTCGGTATTGGCACGTAAAAGTTGGATTTCTTTGTTGAGATTGTGGAAGTTCTGCCACTCAAAATTTTCAATCTCACTCAATTTGTGCAAATAGCCACTGCTGCGATAAAGTGCGGCATAGTATTGTGTGCAATCCCAGTGAAATGGCTTCATTAATGGCTTCTTTTGGTTTTATCAGCTTTTGTTGGCTTTTGGGATTTGACTTTGTAAGTAAAAGAATCGCTTTTTTTATCATAGCTAAAGCTGATTTCTCCACCTTTTTCTAATTCTCCAAAAAGCATTGAATCGCTAAGGGGATTCTTGATTTTTTCTTGAATCACAAGTCCAAGCGGTCTTGCCCCAAGTTCTGGGTTGTATCCGAGTTCTGCAAGTTTAGCTTTAGCATTTTTATCAAGCAGAATTTGAATGTTTTTAGGAGCGATTTGTGTGTTTAGGTCGCTGATATTTTTATCCACGATTTTTAGAATCTCAGCTTCACTTAGCGGATTAAAGGCGATGATAGCATCAAGACGATTGCGGAATTCGGGTGTGAAATTGTCCTTAATAGCAGTATTGAATTTTGCAGCGGAATCTTGTGTGAATCCAAGCGTTGGAGCTTCTTTGGAACCCACATTGGAAGTCATAATTAAAATCACAGAAGAAAAATCTGCGCTCTCACCATTATTATCAGTGAGTTTAGCATTATCCATGACTTGCAAAAAGATATTCAAAACATCAGGATGCGCCTTTTCAATTTCATCTAAAAGCAAAAGAGTATGAGGATTTTTCTTAATCATTTCTGTTAGGATTCCACCTTTGTCATAGCCAACATAGCCTGCAGGAGCACCAATAAGTCCGGAGCTAGAGTATTTTTCCATATATTCGCTCATATCGATACGTTCAAAGTTAATCCCTAAAGCCCTAGCGATTTCTTTAGCTAGTTCTGTCTTTCCCACTCCACTTGGACCGCTAAAAAGAAAAGAACCAATGGGTTTGTTGGGCGCACCAAGTCCGGCTTTATTACGTTTAAGCGCAGTTACGATTTCTTGGATAGCTAAATCTTGTCCAAAGATTCGGCTCTGTAAGTGCTTTTGTAGATTTTTTAAGAGATTTTTATCATCTTTTGTGGCTTCAATTTCTGGAATCTTTGCCATTTTAGCCACCATTTGCTTAATGCTTGTGAGGCTAACTTTGCCACTTTTGCCTGCAAGTTTGTAAGCTGCCCCCACTTCATCGATAACATCAATAGCCTTATCAGGCAAGAATCGGTCGTGCAAGTAGCGGCTAGAGAGTTCCACGGCTAATTTCAGTGATTCAAATGGATAAATAACATTGTGATACTTTTCGTAGTATTTTTTGACACCTTGTAGAATCAAAATTGCCTCTTCCTGACTGGGTTCGTCAATATCGATTTTTGCAAACCGTCTTGAGAATGCTTTGTCTTTATCTAGAAAATTGCGGTATTCAGCATAAGTGCTCGCACCGATACATTTGAGTTTGCCACTGCCAAGCATAGGTTTTAAGAGATTGCTAGCGTCCATACTACCGCTATTTGTGGCACCTGCACCTACGAGCATATGAATTTCATCGATAAATAAAATCACATTTTTGCGCTCCAAAATCTCATCACTTAGGGTTTTAATTCGTTTTTCAAAATCCCCACGGTATTTTGTCCCAGCCACCAACGCACCCATATTTAGCATGAAAATCTCATTCCCAAAAAGTGGATTGCTTTCTTGATTTAGGACAATCGCTAATCCCTCTGCCACCGCTGTTTTCCCCACTCCTGGTTCGCCCACTAAAAGCGGATTGTTTTTTTTGCGTCTTAGTAGCACTTCTAGGCATCGCTCTATCTCTCTATCCCTGCCAATAATGGGGTCGATTCTACCTTCTTTTGCTTCTTTTGTGAGGTTGATGCAGTATTTTTCTAGCGCGCTTTCTAGTTTATTTTCGTCTTTTTCGCTCTTTTGAGATTGTTGTAAATCTTGATTTTCTGTAATGTGTTCTAAAACATTTAAACGTGTAATTCCTTGGGCTTTGAGAAGTTGGGTGCAAAAGGCTTTGTCTTCTTCTAAAATTGCAGCTAGCAAATCGCTTACCTGTGCTTCCTTACGTTGTGCGCCTTTGACATGGCTAACCATAATCTCAATGACTCGTGTTACAGCTAGAGTCTCTATGGGTAGCTCATTAGCATTAGGATAAGATTGCAAAAAATGCGCAAGATACCGCTCGATTTGCGATTTAATGGCTTTGATATTGCCGCCGCATTCTTGAATGGTTTTGATGATGGTTTGATTATCCAAAAGAGAGTGAAAGATGTGCTCTAGGGTTAAATATTCGTGTCCCAAATGCCTTGCACGATTTTGTGCGCTCTGTAAAACATAATTTAATTCTTTACTGATTTCAATCATAATTCTTCTTTATATTTTTTCTAAGATAGCCCTTAGGGGGAATTGCTTTTCTTTTGCCATTTTTCTAACTTGTGTGGCTTTGGTTTCTGCGATATCATAGGGATAGATTCCACACATTCCACGCCCATTGTGGTGGATTTGTAACATAAGATTAAGAGACTCTTCAAAATCTTTGTGAAAGATTTTTTGCAAAATTTCAATCACAAAATCCTGCGTCGTGTAATCATCATTAAGCAAAATGACTTTGTAGCGGATAGGGTCTTGTAGTTTTTCAAGAATTTCAGTTGTGTTTTCAATTTGCGTTTGTTTGGGCAATTTTCCCTCCAAATTTTGTAAATAAATGCTTTAGTATAGCATTTTTTGCTTGATTTTTTGCTTTAGTAGTTTATTCTTTGATGAGTGTGCTAATGGCTTTGAAATTTTCTTCTTTAGAATGCAAAAGAAAAGAAAAAAGCGTGCTTTCGGTGTTGGTGATTCTTATCCCCAAATCTCGCATTTCCTGCATTGCTAAGGTATGATTTTGGGAATCTCTAGCGCTACAAGCGTCTTCAACAACAAGCACTTTAAAATCTCGCTCCAAAGCATCAAGGGCAGTTTCTCGCACACAGATGTGACTCTCAATTCCAAAGAGAATGAGGGTTTGTGTGCCAGAATCTGCAAGCGCCTGACAAAAAGATTCTGCACCAAAAGCACTAAAAGAATTTTTTTCAAGCGTTGCTGTGTGATAGACAATTGCTTTGCCTAAGCCCTTTGGATACTGTTCTAGCACCAATATATTTTGTTTGAAAAGTTCTGCGCATTTGAGAAGGTTATTGGTATTTTTTAAAAGCTTTTCTTGATTTTGCATGACTTTAAAAAGCTTCTCTTGAATGTCAATGCAGACAAAGACACATTTTTCATTAATTAATCTTGCATTTTGTTTGAGGGTATATGATGGCATTTTTTCTCCTTTAGTATTCAATTCCAGCAGCTCTTAGCGCATCGCGAATAGCACGCATTTGGATATTTTTATCAAAGCACCATTTAGGTGCGATGAGAGTATCGTTTCTCACTCCAGCACTTATGCGATGAATCACGACATTTTGCGGAATGATTTTGAGTGATTCGACGATTAAATCAATGTAATTGCTAAGTGTGATAGGCTTGTATTCGCCCTTGGCGTGCATTTGAGCTAAAATGGTTTTTTCGATGATATAAAGAGGGTGGATTTTGATTCCATCACTGCCCCATTGTAACACTTGTTTGAGGCTATTTAGCATCATTTCTTTGGTTTCTTTGGGGAGTCCATAGATGATGTGTGAGCAGACTTTCAACCCCCTTTTTTTAGCTTGTGTAATCCAATATTCCATTCCCTCTGTACCATGTCCGCGATTGATGAGTTTTAGGGTTTCATCATAGATAGATTGGATTCCATACTCTATCCAAATTTCTTGTTTTTTTGATTTTTGTAAATGAGCAAGATAATCTAGCAATTCCAAACTCACACTATCAGTTCTTGTGCCAATAGACATTCCAACAATATTGGGGAGATTGAGTGCTTGGGTGTAAAGTTTTTGTAGAGTGTCAAAAGGGGCGTAGGTGTTGGTAAAAGATTGGAAATAAATTAGATATTTTGCCACGCCAAATTTGTTTTTGTGGAAATCTGTTTGCCATTGGTATTGGCTGTGTAGCTGCTTAAGCTGCATTGGCAATAGTGGATTTTCTTGCATTTTGGGATTAATTTTTAGGGGGACTTTGGGTTCGTGTTCTAGGGTTGGTGAAAAACTTTCGTTTTTGCAAAAAATGCAACCCCCTTTAGCAACACTGCCATCAATATTGGGGCAGGTAAATCCAGCAAGGGCGATAGGGATTTTCCTCACTCTCTGCCCAAAGCGTCTTTTGCAATAACGTCCAAAAGTTAGCATTTGTTTCATGAATTCACCTCACGATGTAATTGCCATCAAAACAGGCTTGACAGAATTGGTAATTTTCTACCCCTATGCTGTGCTTTAAGCCTTCAAGGGAGAGGAAAGATAAAGAATCGGCTTTGATAAAATTGCAAACTTCCTCATTGCTCATTTTTGTGCTGATAAGTTCTTCTTTGCTTGGGGTATCTACCCCATAAAAACAGGGGGAAATCGTTGGTGGAGAGGAGATTTTCATATGGATTTCTTTAGCACCACAATCGCGGAGTATTTTTACAATCTGTCTGCTTGTCGTCCCTCTAACTATCGAATCATCAATGATAATAATGCGTTTATTTTCTATCAATTCTCTAATAGGGTTTAGCTTCAGCTTGACTTTTAATTCCCGTATTTGCTGTGTTGGTTCAATGAAAGTGCGTCCTACATAGTGGTTTCTGATGATTCCTAATTCAAAGGGGATTCCGCTTTCTTGTGAGTAGCCAAGTGCGGCTGCGACACCGCTATCAGGTACTGGAATCACAATATCTGCTTCCACTGGATTCTCTTTAGCAAGTTCTACTCCCATCGCTTTTCTGATATTATAAACGAGCCTCCCAAAAATATGACTATCTGGACGCGCAAAATACACATATTCAAACACGCAAGGGTAGGGGCTTGGTGGTATAATGCGATGGCTTTCAATACCCTTTTTTGATAACACGAGCATTTCCCCGGGTTCCACATCGCGCACATACTTGGCATTGACTAAGTCAAACGCACAGGTTTCACTCGCAACAATGTATCCAATACTGCCATCGTTATTTTGAATCTGCCCTAAACTTAAGGGTCTAAAACCATTTCTATCTCGAATCACAAACATTTTTTGGCGGCTTAAAATGATAAAACAAAATGCTCCTTCTAGTTTCAAAACCGCTTCTTTGATTCGTTCTATGAGGTTTTCTTGCTTGGCTTTTGCGATGAGGTGAATGAGGTTTTCTGTGTCCATATGGCTTTGAAAAATCGCTCCTTCTTTAATGAGAGCATTACGGATTTTATCAGCGTTAGTGAGGTTTCCATTATGCACGATTGCTACTTCCCCTAAATCATAGCGTGCAAAGATAGGCTGTGCATCGCTTAGTGAATCAGCCCCAGCAGTCGCATAGCGATTATGCCCCACAGCGCTAAAACCTTTGAGTTTTTTCAAAGTTTCATCGCAAAAAACATCAGTCACTAGCCCATGGTCTTTAATTGTAGTGATTCTCTCTCCATTGCTTGAGGCAATCCCAGTGGCTTCCTGCCCGCGGTGTTGCATTGAAAAAAGAGAATAATAAGCGATACTTGCGGCATTTGGAGCATTATAAACCCCTACCACTGCGCATTCTTCATTCCAGCTTCTGTCTTCCATTGTTTTCCTATAATCCTAAAGAATCTTCGATACTATAAAGGTTGTTGGGTTGATTTTTAAGCCAAAGGGCAGCTTTAATAGCGCCTTTTGCAAAGGTTAAGCGGGAAGTCGCCGTATGGGTGAATTCCAAATATTCACCCTC
>CALVAF010000082.1 GCA_944325475.1 uncultured Helicobacter sp. | reverse complement strand
ACCTCTGCATAAAGCAAGAAACTTTTTTTATAAAAATAAATATGATTGAGTGCTACAATCAAATGAACAATCAATTCATCTTTGCTTTTAAAATCCTTATTAACTAAATTCTTTCTAACTTCATCATGAAGCTTTTCTAGTTTTTTTTTGACACTGCTTTGCTCCTCATAAGACCTCAAGCCCTTCTTTATAGCTTGTTGGCAGAAATACTCTGCATAAATCTCTGGGGTAGGCTCTTTACCCTCTTGCAACAGCTGCTTTAAAGCCTCTTTGGCAATATTTTGAATCGTCTGCATTAAATCTCAATCCCCACTTGTGAAATAAATCCATCAACGGCTTGAATCACCGCCTTATCAATGGCTTCTACACGCGTTGAATCAGTGATGACAGAAGCTGCTCCAAGCGAAAAATTATAATATCCTTTTTTGGAAAAGATTCTTATGCTTTGAGTCAAACGATTTGTGTATTTAAACTGCACATTCACTTCACAACGATAAAAGGTCGCAAACCCCGTCCTATTCTCTGCTAGACTATGAAATCCCACATTCTTCAATTCCACTTCCACCACCGAATCAGCCTCCTCTTTTTTGGCGATTCTGCTATGTAGGCGTTCAAAAATACTCTGTGAAATTGCATCTTTAAGCGCTATGCTATTTTGCGAGTCCCTTAGACTAATTTTAACTTCCACAAACACCTTGTTACCCAATACCTTATTAGCTTGATGCGCAATAGGCTGATAACCACAGCCCACAAGCCCTACTAATAAAACACTAAGGATTAAAAAACTAAGGATTTTTTCCATCTTATTGCACAACAAAATTCACAAGCTTATTTGGCACGACAATTTCTTTAATAAGAGTTTTGCCATAAAGCCATTTTGCCACCTTTTCCCTAGCAAAACTTAAAATCTCCTCTTTAGAAGAATCCAAAGCGACTTCAATCTCATCTCTACGTTTCCCATTAATCGTAATAGCAAGGATTATAGAATCATCTTTTAATGCCTCATTATCCACAGCAATAGTTTTGAAATTTTCTAACCCAAAATACTGCTGACTAAGCTCCCAGCAAATATGCGGGATAATCGGCTCTAAAATATTTAGCAAAATAAAATAGCCCTCGCTCCAAACTTCCCTATTTTCCTGCTCACTTAGAGCATTGATAGCCTCCATACAAGCAGCAATTAAGGTATTAAACGCATAACCATTTTCATGCACGAAAGTTTCATTGGATTTTTTGAATGCTTCATAGACTTTTTTACGTGCGTATTTTTCAGGCTTTGAAAGCTTACTAGTTTGAATTTTTGGAAGTCTTTGGATAGAATCAACTTTTTCAATCTTTGCACACAATCTCTTAATAAACCTAAAAGCTCCCTCTAGTGCAGAATCATTCCACTCTAGCTCCCTTAAAGGCGGTGCAGCAAAGAGGATAAAAAGCCGTGCAGTATCTGCTCCATAAGCATCGATAATCTCTTGAGGATCAACAACATTGCCTTTGGATTTGCTCATTTTAGCACCCTCTTTAGTCACCATTCCTTGAGTGAGCAAATGCGTAAATGGCTCACTTGTATGCGTGTATCCCAAATCTCGTAAAACTTTAGTAAAAAATCTTGAATACAACAAATGCAAAATCGCATGCTCAATTCCGCCAATGTATTCATCAACCCCCATCCAATACTTCTCATCTTGAGCGCTTATTGGCATTTTATCCCGCAAATCTTGAGGTATGGTGTAGCGTAAAAAATACCAGCTTGATTCCACAAAAGTATCCAGAGTATCTGTTTCCCTTAGTGCTTCTCTACCACATTTAGGACAGCAACAATGCTTCCAAGTTAAATGCTTATCCAGAGGATTTCCCTCCCCATCAATCACCACATCTTCAGGCAATGCCACAGGAAGATTTTCTTTATTCTCTGGAAGGATTCCACAGCTTTCACAATGGATAAGTGGGATAGGTGTCCCCCAATATCTCTGCCTTGAAACGCCCCAATCGCGTAACTTAAAATTCACCACTGCCTTGCCTAAATTTTGCGATTCAAAGCTTTGAATAATCACACTTTTAGCCTTATCACTCTGCATTCCATTATATTTCTGAGAGTTTATTAGCTCCCCAGCCTCACAATAAGGCAATGGAGCATTAGGATTTGCCTTATCAACAATCACTTGCTTTAAGGGTAAATTGTATTTTTGTGCAAATTCAAAATCTCGCTCATCATGGGCAGGGACGCTCATTACCGCACCACTTCCATAATCCATCAAAACAAAATTTGCCACCCATAGCGGAATCTTCTCGCCACTTAAGGGATGAATAGCAAAAATCCCTAGAGGCACACCACATTTATCCTGCTGCGCCCTCTCTCTTGCTGAAGTGTTTTGCATTTTTACAATCGCCTCTTTGGATTCTTGGCTTAATTTGCCACCCTCAAGCATCGCCTTAACCAAAGAATGTTCGGGGGCTAAAGCACAATAACTCACCCCAAAAATTGTATCTGGGCGTGTCGTGAAAACCTCAAATTCTTTAATCCCACAACACTCCTGCTCTAGCTTAAAGGCAAAGCTCAAGCCTTGGGATTTTCCAATCCAATTACGCTGCATAGTTAGCACCTGATTAGGCCATTTTCCCTCCAAAGTATCCAAATCCTGCAACAATTCCTCAGCATAATCAGTGATTTTAACATAGTATTGATACATTTCTTTTTGGATTACTTGTGTATCACAACGCCAACATTTGCCCTCAATCACCTGTTCATTTGCTAAAACCGTCTGGTCTTTAGGACACCAATTCAAATAACCTTTCTTGCGGTAAATCAAACCCTTTTCCCACATTTGAATAAAAAACAACTGCTCCCATTTGGAATACTCCAAATCACAAGTCGTAATCTCTCGCGTTTTAGAAAATGAAAACCCCAAAGAATACAATTGCTTTTTCATGTATTCAATATTAGCATAAGTCCATTGTTTAGGGTGGGTTTTGTTTTTGATTGCAGCATTTTCTGCAGGCATTCCAAAGGCATCCCAACCAATGGGATGCAGCACATTGTAGCCTTGCTTTCTTAGATTCCTAGCAATGGCATCACTAATGCAGTAATTCCTCACATGCCCCATATGAATATT
>CALVAF010000081.1 GCA_944325475.1 uncultured Helicobacter sp. | reverse complement strand
AAATAGAGATATTAAAGCAGAAGATATTATTGCAGATACTAAGGCTGTTATTCCTCTTGGAAACTCTAATATCCTTAGTGTTGGTGCGGAATATCGTTTGGAGAAAATGCAGGATAAAATTGCAAATCCTACAAAGTTTGATTCTTATCTTTTTGGTGTGTATGCAGAAGATGAATTGGCGGTTTTAGAAAATCTCAATGCTACTTTTGGAGCAAGATATAATAAACATGAAATTTTTGGAAATAATGTCTCTCCACGTGCTTATCTTGTCTATAATCCCACCCAAGAGCTCACGCTTAAAGGAGGGGTTGCTACGGGATTTAAAGCCCCTCAAGCCAATCGTTTGATTCCGGGATATTATAATTTTAGCGGTCAGGGTAGATTTCCAATTTATGGAAACCCTAATCTCAAAGAAGAAACTTCAATAAATTACGAGATTAGCGCAATCTATCAAAAAGATTTTTATTATCTCAGCGCAACTGGATTTTTAACAGATTTTAAAGATAAAATTTCCACTACAACTATTGCAAATGGCGCACAAATAGAGGGTGTTGGAGTGTGTGATTACCAACGTTGTTCCCAAGCAATTAACCATGGAGAGGTGCGTTATATGGGCTTGGAGCTTGGTGGTGGAATCACATTGTTTGAAAAAATAAACCTTGATTTTGCTTATACTTATTTGGATTCAGAAGTTAAAGAATCCTCTAGTGCTAGTTCTGTTGGGAAGCCAGAAGCCAATTCTCTAAAACATAATGTGATTGCTAAAGTGAGTTATAAAATACAATCCTTTAGCCCTTATATCAGAGGACAATGGCAAGGTAATAGAGCTACTGGAGGCGATAGTGTCATTGGGGATTATTATAAAAATGTTTTCTTATTAAGCATTGGGACAGCTTATGCTATTAATGATGATTGGAAGTTTAATGTGGCAGTGTATAATCTACTTAACAAATCCTTTACTGATAGTTTTGTGCCTGATGGAACAAATTATGTTAGCCGATATAATCGTATTGAAGAAGGAAGGAGACTATGGGTTTCTTTAACAGGAAATTTCTAAAAGCTTAAGACTATGATTCTAGGCTGATTGGGTAGTTAGCACAATCGCCTAGTTTCTTTATAAAGAATATTGTTATAAGAAAGTTATCTTCTTATCTTCTTATAACAATATTCTTTGTGATTTTTGGAATTAGAATCTTTAAAAGATAAAGAATAGACATTATTGCTTCTTTAGTGTAAATATGGTGAAGTTAATTAAAAATTTAAAAAAAATTAAGTAGAATTTTGAAAAATTTCTTAACATAAGGGCTAAATTATGAAAAAAATATTTTTAAGTTCAGTCGTGGCATTTTCTTTGTTACAGAATGTGGGTTTTGCAGAAACTTTTGCAAAAGTTAATGGTAGCACAATTACAGAAAAAGACATTGCGGCACTTATGAGGGCAATGCCGGGAGTTTCTTTTGCGCAATTACCGCAAGATGCAAAAGATCAAATCATCAATCAAGCCATCGAAAGAAAGCTTTTGATAGCACAAGCTAAAAAGGAAGGCGTTGAAAAATCAAAAGAATTCCAAAATGCGTTGGAAAATGTCAAAGAAGACTTGATGTTAGAGGTTTGGATGCGTCAAGAAATGGAAAAAGTCAAAGTTTCTAATTCTGAAATTGAAAAATTTTATAATGATAATAAAACAAGATTTGTTCAACCTGAGACGGCTAAAGTTAAGCATATCTTAGTCAGTAGCGAAGCGGATGCTAAGAGTATTATTTCTGACCTTAAAAAAGCAGGTAAAAATGTAATAAGCAAGTTTGAAGAGTTAGCTAAGGCAAAATCTAAAGATGGAAGCGCACAAAATGGTGGTGAGATTGGTTGGATTGCTAAAGGGCAAGTCGTTCCAGAATTTGCTGATGTGGCCTTTAAGCTTGATAAAGGCAAATTCACTCAAACTCCAGTAAAAACGCAATTTGGTTATCATGTGATTTATCTTGAAGACAAACGTCCAACGACTACTTTGGCGTTAAAAGATGTCAGAGGGCAGATTGAACAGAATCTAAGATTGACAAAATTTCAAGAAAGTATGAGGAAAGAAGGTCAGGATTTGCGCGCTAAAGCAAAAGTAGAAATTACTAAATAAGGGATTCTATGCTAGTTTGTGGGAATACAATTTTGCAAAAAGCTAATCAAGACAATTATGGTGTTGGGGCATTTAATTTTGTGAATTATGAAATGTTAAGTGCAATATTTGAAGCAGCAAACCTCAAAAACTCCCCTATTATAGTCCAAGCTAGTGAGGGTGCTATCAAATATATGGGGATTGATATGGCAGTGGGAATGGTAAAGATTCTCTCTAGTCGCTATCCGCATATTCCAGTGGCATTGCATTTGGATCATGGGACAAGTTTTGAATCCTGTGTGAAGGCTATCAGAGCCGGTTTTACTTCAGTGATGATTGATGCTAGTCATCACCCTTTTAGTGAAAATCTAGCCGAGACTAAAAAAGTAGTGGAAGTCGCCCATATCGCTGGTGTGAGCGTGGAAGCGGAGCTTGGGAGGCTAATGGGGATTGAGGATAATATTTCTGTTGATGAAAAAGAAGCTTGTTTAGTAAATCCTCAAGAGGCTGAAGAGTTTGTTAAAGAATCAAAGGTGGATTTTTTGGCTCCAGCCATTGGCACAAGCCATGGTGCTTTTAAGTTTAAAGGTGAGCCAAAACTTGATTTTAAACGATTGCAGGAAGTGAAGGCTAGGACAAAGATTCCGCTTGTGCTTCATGGGGCTAGTGCAATTCCAGATTATGTAAGAGAGAGTTTTTTAAGAACGGGTGGGGATTTAAAAGGCAGTAAAGGTGTGCCTTTTGATTTCTTAAAAGAAGCAATAAAAGGTGGAATTAATAAAGTCAATACTGATACAGATTTACGAATCGCTTTTATGGCAGAAGTTAGACGCGTGGCAAATGAAGATAAAACGCAATTTGATTTGCGTAAGTTTTTCACCCCCGCTAAAGAGGCTATGGTAAAAGTTATCGCCGAGAGAATGGACATTTTGGGAAGTTCTAATAAAATTTAATCAAAAGGAAAAAAATGGCTTATTCAATGGGAGATTTGAAAAAAGGTTTGAAAATCGAGTTAGAGGGTGTTCCTTATAGAATCACAGAATACCAGCATGTGAAACCGGGCAAGGGTGCGGCATTTGTGCGTGTGAAAATAAAGTCTTTTTTGGATGGGAAAGTGCTAGAGAAAACTTTTCATGCAGGCGATAAATGCGAAGATCCAAATTTACAAGAAAAATCTATGCAGTTTTTATACCATGATGGGGATTTTTTCCAATTTATGGATAATGAGACTTACGAGCAAATCGGACTTAGTGAGGATCAAGTTGGCGATGCGGCAAAATGGATGGTTGAATCCTTGGTGGTTAGCATTTTGTTTCATAATGGCAAGGCAATTTCTGTTGATGTGCCACAAGTTGTGGAGTTAAAAGTTACTGAAACGCCGCCAAACTTTAAGGGTGATACAACGAGTGCAAGCAAAAAGTCAGCTATCTTAGAGACAGGTGTGGTGGTGCAAGTGCCCTATCATGTGCTAGATGGTGATATGATTCGTGTGAATACTGAAACGGGCGAATATTTAGATAAAGTTAAATAAAATTTTTAATATAAGGGGCTTTTGATGACGCTTAAGGAAGATTTGCGAAGAATCAGAGCTGGTTTTGTCAATGTTTAGCGGAATATGAAGCGATTATTGAAGCTTTGATGATTCTTTTTGGAAGCTTTTTTGGGTGGTATAAAAATAATTGTTGGAAATTGTTTAAGTTAATTAATTTTTGTTAAGTTTTGGGTATAGTAGTTTTTAAAAAGTAAAGAAGCCTTATGTAGCTTTATTGCTTTTTAATTTCTTATTTAAGGAAATGTGTTGCAGTTATATTTTGGTAATAATATGGTTTTGGTGCTTGTGTTTGGGAAATGTAAATTTGTTTGCTATGCAAGCATTAAAAAAATAATAAACTTAAAGAATAAAACCCCTAATAATATAATAAAAAGCGAGAATATTACCATTTTAAAAAAAAATATAGCAGCTTTAGAAGCAGATATTTTGACTTCTAAAACACATATCAAAGAAGGAATATTGGCTCCTTGAAATCTCTGAAATTTGTTATTTTGTTAATTTTTGTAGGGCTTTTTTTGGGGGGTTGTTTATTGGGTTATCGAGATTTGATTTATAATCCTCAAAAGTTATCTAAAGAGCAAGTTACAAAGGAGATTGTAAGTCAAGCTTTAGATACGACTTTTCAGGGCGCAAAACAAGCTGCAAAAACGGAAACTACCCCAACTTTAGACACGGCGCTTAATGCTGTTTTAGAAGAAGTTTTAAATTCAGAGCAGCTAGAAAATATTATTAAAAATCTCCAAGTAAATTTCAAAAAAATCGTTGCACAGCTTACCCAAAAAGTGGTTCAAAAATGGGGTAAAAATGACGCTCAAACTGCTTCTCAAGAAGTGTATGTAAAATACACTGATTCTTATCTTTCGCGTGCAGAAGTCAATTTTGCTAAAGGGGTGATTTTAGTTTCGACTTTGGATACAAAAAATCCAAAAGAAGCCTTACATAAGGCGATTGTAGCGACTTTACTCACTCCAGATGACCCAGAAAAAGTGGATTTATACTCGGATAAAGAAGTGGAGTATTTTGGCACACCTTACTTGGCAAATTTGGTTAAAGATAATGAAGGGCAAGTGGTTTTGTATCCATGGAGGGCAAATCGCTATGCCACTTATTTGATTGAAAATGATTTGAAGACAAGAGAGATAGAGGAAGGTGGTGAGAAAAAAAAAGTTTATTATGTGCAGTTTAATATGGTGGCAGATAGGGAGATTCAAAGCGAGCATAAATATGGTGAGTATGTGGCATTGTATGCTAAAGAATATGGCATAGATCAGACTTTGATTTTTGCAATTATTAAGACAGAAAGTAGTTTTAATCCCTATGCAGTCAGCCATATCCCAGCTTATGGGCTTATGCAGGTTGTCCCTACAAGTGCGGGACGTGATGTTTATAAGGCATTAAATAATAAAGATGGAATCCCAACTAAAGAAATGCTTTTTACTCCTAAGATTAATATCCAATATGGTTTGACTTATTTGGATATTCTTTTTACGCGTTATTTAAAGGGGATTAAAAATAGCCTTTCTCATGAATATTGTGTGATTGCAGCTTATAATACAGGAAGTGGAAATGTGCTTTCGGTATTCCATAAGGATAGAAAAAAAGCAGTTGATGTGATTAATTCCATGACTTCAGCAGAAGTGTATCGTAAGCTTAGGACTTCTTTAAAATATGAGGAAGCACGTAATTATTTACTTAAGGTTACCAATGCAAAGAAAGAGTTTCAAACCGCTGCTGGAAATGTAGATTCCTCTCTACCTTTGCTTAGTGTGAAGTGATGGAAGTTTTTGAAATTATCCAAAGCCCAAAACCCTGCAGTTATTTGGAAGGAATCCAATCTAAATTCCGCTATTTTTATATTAAAGAATGCAGCAGAGAATTTTATGATTTACTATT
>CALVAF010000080.1 GCA_944325475.1 uncultured Helicobacter sp. | reverse complement strand
ATTTCATACCTTTTTCATCATGATGCTGCTCGATAATCGCTGCTAAAAGCCGCGAAATTCCAATCCCATAACAACCCATTACAAAGGGCTTAGCCTTACCCTCTTCATCTAAAAAGTTCGCCCCCATTGCTTGAGAATACTTCTCCCCTAGCTGAAAAATATGCCCTACTTCAATACCCTTAGTAAAATGCAGCTTCCCCTTGTGGCATTCCTTGCAGCTATCACCTTCTTTAACCTCCAATAAATCCCTAAATTCCAAGCCTTCAAAAAGATTCAAATCCACGCCCACAAAGTGATAATCCACCTCATTAGCCCCACAAATCAGATTCTTCGCATTTTGTAATTCCAAATCAAAATAAATATAAGGGCTTTGAGTGAGATTCCGCAAGGCATAAGGACCAATAAATCCCGGAAATAGCCCAAACCCTCTTAGCTCCTCCTCACTTACTTCTGCAATCTCATTTGCCCCACTAATAGCATTCAAAGCCTTGGTTTCATTAAGGCTATCACAACCTCTCAAAAAGAAAAAAACTAACTCACTCTTCCCACCATCAAACAAAACTTTTTTAACCACCGCTTTAAGCGTCCAATAAGAATCAACCCTAAAAAACTCCGCCAAAGATTCAATAGTTTTGACTTGTGGGGTATGGAATTTTGCAAAATCCGCCTCTGGTGGAGTTGTGGGTGGAATTTTAGTAAGGCGGCTTGCTGCTTCCAAATTTGCCGCATACACACAAGAATCACATACGCAAATCGTATCCTCTCCACTCTCTGCTAGCACCATAAATTCCTTGCTTCCACTTCCACCAATCGCCCCGCTATCTGCTTCCACAGCCCTAAAATCTAATCCAAGCTCTGTAAAAATCGCACTATAAGTCTTCTCCATTACTTCAAACTCACGTTTCAAATCCTCATAGCTACTATGGAAACTATACCCATCTTTCATGATAAATTCTCTGCCCCGCATCAGTCCAAATCGCGGACGAATCTCATCGCGAAACTTGGTTTGAATCTGATAGAGATGTAAGGGGAGCTGCTTGTAACTTTTGACATAAGTTTTAACTAATTCAGTAATCGTCTCTTCATGCGTTGGACCAAAAACAAATTCGTTTTCTTTTCTGTCTTTAAATCTCAAAAGCTCCTTACCATAACGTTCATAGCGACCGCTTGCTTGCCACAAACTCGCTGGAACTACACAACCTAACAAAACCTCATTAGCCCCTGCCTTATCCATTTGAGTTTTTACAATTCTAAAAACCTTATCCAAAACCCTTTTGCCTAATGGCAGAAAATTATAAATCCCACTCCCAATTTGCTGGATAAACCCCGCACGCAACAAATATTCATGGCTTTTTAACGCCACATCTTTTGGGATTTCCTTAAAAGTTGGGATAAAAAAATTCGAAAATCTCATTGCTCCTCCTTTAGCGGTTTATTATCAGCATACTCACATTTGTATTTTTCTACCATCATCATTTTATTGTTTTCTTCAAACAAAAAACGTAATGATTCAATAATTCCATCGCCCTCTGGAGTATTAGCGACTGATTTTAGATTAATCGTCAAATGGTGCAAAAAGGCATTAAATGCGTTATGCAGAGTTTTTTCAATATTTTTTTCATATTCTTTAGGCAAATACCCCCTAGCAATCCCCTTTTGCAATTCTTTAAGACTAGAATCTTTAGCCTGCTGACGAATTGCCTTAATAAGCGGCTCCACATTCAAAGTCTGCAACCACGCAAAAAACTCCTGCGTACAGCGCCCTACGATTCCATAAGCAACCTTTGCTTGCTCTTCTCTTAAAGCAAGGTTTTTCTTGACAATATCTTGCAAATCATCAACCGCAAAAATCTGAATCATTTCATCATA
Source organism: uncultured Helicobacter sp. (assembly GCA_944325475.1). Lineage (GTDB taxonomy): Bacteria > Campylobacterota > Campylobacteria > Campylobacterales > Helicobacteraceae > Helicobacter_D. The sequence goes on along the minus strand of CALVAF010000080.1, from coordinate 6,462 downwards.
TATTTTATCAATATCACGTGGCACTGCTAAATCAAACCAATAACGTGGCATCTCACACGCTTCCACCATATCTTGAGTGATAATCGTATGGGGTGCGCCTGTGGCAGTGAAAACAAGAGGAATCTGATTAATCAAAGCACCCAATTCTTTAAATTTCGCCACTTCAATTTTAACATCAGGATTATTTTTTAAAACCTCCTCACGCAAACTCTCTGCATTCCTAATATCACGATTAAGTAAGACAATTTGCACCTCATGATTAAGCAAATGTTTCACACACAAAGAACTCATCTCTCCAGCACCCACCACCAACGCTTTTTGCCCTTTTAAATCCCCCAAAATTTCCTTTGCCTTTGCCACTGCCGTTGAAGCCACAGAAACAGAATTTTGCGAAATACTTGTGGAGTTACGCACACTTGCTGCACAGCGAAAAGCAAAGTGAATCGCACGCGAAAGCCTAAGCGAACAGCACCCCAAATCATAAGAAAATTTAAACGCATTTTTAAGCTGCCCTGAAATCTGTGTCTCGCCCACCACAAGGCTATCAAGCGAACTTGCCACGCTAAAGAGATGATGGATTGCAGCAATATTTTCATACAAATCTGCATGTTGTCGCAGTGAATCCTCACTCACTCCAGAATAATCACAAAGTTTTGCAAACAAAAATTCCTCCGCCTTTTGTGAATTATGCACACTTAAAATAAATTCGATTCGATTACAAGTCGAGAGAATCACTGCCTCTTCAATAAATTTATTTTCCACTAATTCTAACAATAATTTTTTAGTATTTTGATTCTTTGTATCTAGTGCCAGCTTTTCACGCAAGGCAATATCAGTGTTTTTGTGCGAGTAGCTTAAAATATAATATTCCATTTTTTACCTTAAAAATCTCGATTAATCATTTCTTGCATTATATGTATAAGTTTATCACAAGAATAATTGGAAATAGCTTCAATCCCAACTTCTCCTAGATGTTTTGCTAAATCCATACTTTTTTGTATCGCCCCACTTTCTTTGAGATTCTGTAAAATCCACTCCTGTTCCTCTTTTGACAAATCTTTTTTAAAATTATTTTCTAATCGCTTTTTATCAAAGGTGTTTAAATTATGGTAGAGATAAATATAAGGCAATGTGACCTTACCCTCTTTAAAATCGCTTAATATCGGCTTTCCTAATGTTTTGGCGCTCGCTGTAATATCCAAAATATCATCGACAATCTGAAAGGCAATCCCCAAATTTCTCCCATAGATTCTAAAATCTTTTGCTTCCTCTTGATTCTTGCCCGCTAAAAAAGCCGCAGCATAAGCAGTTGATTCAATCAAAGAGGCAGTTTTATGCTCAATCATTTTAAGATACTTTGCTTCATCAGCATTAAATTCCTTTGCTAACTCCACATCTTCCATTTCCCCTATTGCAAGCATGGTAACCGCATTAGCAATAATTCGCGGAATCATCGGAAAATCTTCATAAAAATCACTCAATTCACAAAAGGCTTTGGAATATAAAATATCCCCTAACATAATCGCATTTTTATCCCCTGCAATGGCATTGATAGAGGGCTGTGATCTCCGAATTGTCGCATTATCAATCACATCATCATGCAACAAAGAAGCACTTTGAAACATCTCAATATCCGCACACAGCAAAACACATTTGCTACTTTCACCTGCAATATTCAAAGCAAGCTTACTGCGTAACATTTTGCCACTTTGAATCCTTTGAAACAACCCAGAGACAATCGGCGATTCTAATTCTTCTAAAAATTTTTGTATTCTTTGATTAATTTGTGCCAAAACTTCCATTGGTCACCTTCCTTTCATCAATGATATTAAAATTCCGATTGCCCTCATAAATATAATACTGCAAAGTAGCGATTCTCTCAACACGTTTATAATCTTTAAAACACAACAAAAAATAAGGCTCTTCCCCATAATAACCATCAATAGGCTTCCATAAAGACACTCGATAACAATTTCTTTGATAATCCTCATAAAGCACGAATTGATGCGGGAAAGAATCATAATTTAAATGCACCACCAAGCCATCATTTTTCAGCAAGGTCCAGCGAAAATACAAAGTTTTTTGCACCTCATTAGTCTGCATTTTAATGACATAAAATTCGTCTTTTTTTAATTCTATTGCATTTTGTGCTTTCCATTCTATAGGTGCAAAAAGTAGCGAAATTCCACAAATGAGTAGAAAAAAGATTCTACTCATTTTGCGTTAGAATATTCCCCATAGATTCAATGGCAAGATTCTGCATATGTCTGTGAATCTCATCAGACACTTCCTCACTACTCAAAAGGTATTTTAACTCCTCCTCCCAAGTCTCCCCCAATCGCTTTTCACACAAAATCTCCATTGCTGCTAATCTCTCCAAAATCCGCTTAAGCTCAACATTTGTCGCAGCTTTTGAAGCATTTAAAACAATCTCTAACCATTTATCCTGTGGTAATCCCTCAAAAATATGTTCCATAATTCTTCCTTATTTTTAATTCAAACGCACCAAAACAGAATTTTGATGCGCATCTAAGCCCTCTGTGTGCGCTAAGATTCCACAATCCTCACCCAACTCCATAATTGCTTGTCTAGAAAATGAAATAATCGAGCTTTTTTTCATAAAATGCTCAACATTCAAAGGAGAAAAAAACTTCGCACTTCCACCTGTTGGAAGCGTATGATTGGGTCCTGCGATATAATCACCAATGGGCTCTGGCGTATTCTCTCCAATAAAAATCGCCCCCGCATGCCTGATTTTTGGTAAAATCTCAAAGGGATTTTCCACCATTAATTCCAAATGTTCTGGTGCGATTTCATTCATCAGCTCCACTGCCTCATCAATATCCTTTGTCACGATAATTGCTCCACGTTGGTAGATAGATTTTACCGCAATCTCCTTACGAGGCAGCTTTTGCAAAAACTCCTCAATCCTCAAAGCTACTTCTTTAGCAAGACTTTGACTAGGGGTAATAAGAATCGAGCTTGCCATCTCATCATGCTCTGCTTGTGAAAGCAAATCCCATGCAAGATAATCTGCCCTTGCAGTATCACTAGCAATGATTCCAATCTCACTTGGTCCTGCAATCATATCGATATTAACCTCTCCAAACACCAGCTTTTTAGCCGTTGCTACATAGATATTCCCCGGTCCGCTAATCACATCGACTTTTTTTAGCTCCCCACAGCCATACGCCATCGCTCCAATTGCACTTGCGCCGCCAATTTTATAAGCTTCTTTGATTCTACACAAATACATTGCCGCTAAAAGAAGTGGGTTGATTTCATCATTTGGAGTTGGGGTACAGACTACAATTTCTTTCACTCCCGCAACAATAGCTGGAATCGCATTCATTAAAAGTGAGCTTGGATAAGCTGCCTTGCCTCCGGGAATATAAAGCCCTGCCCTCTCTACTGCACTTATCTTTTGCCCTAGAATACTACCATTTTCTTCAAAATCCAGCCAAGTCTTAGGCATTTGCTTGGCATGAAAAGCCTCTATTCGCTCATAGGCTTTTTGCAAAGCACTTTTAAGTTTCTTATCTAACTTTTCATAAGCTTTTTGCATGACTTCTTGGGAGATTTTTAAATCTGAGAAATTCCGAGGATTCCAATTATCAAAGCGAGAAATCTGTTCTATTAATGCTTCTTCTCTTTTTTGCTTGATGGACTCTAGTAGCTCCTTGATATATCCTTCAACCCTCAAAATATCTATTCCACCGCGCTTTAACAAATCTTCAAAACGACTTTTGAAATCCGCCTCTTGCGTCCCAAACAAAGCAATCATCGCAAACTCCCTTAGCCTATGCTTCTAGCATTTCCTCTTTGAGAGCCACAACCACCATAGAATAAAGCATTTTCCTTGTGCATTCCACAAAACCACCCTTTGTAGTAGGACAAGCTTCTGTCTTTAAAAGATAATATTTCTGCCCCACTTGAATAATTTGCTGCGTGCCTTTGATATTTTTAAAATCCATTTTTTCATCTAACTCGTATTTTTCGAAGCTAAAATCCGAATTTGTGCTTGCTAGGATATTTTTATGATTGTCAAACACCACCACAAAAATTTCACTTTTGTCTGAAATAATCGGAGAGGCTTTTGGTAAAATATTTTGGATTGACTGTGTGATTTGACGAATATCCAAGACAAACGCCAACCCCCCAATGATTCGTATTCCCTCTTTAATCCCTGTATAAAAAATAATCGTAGAATTATTTTGATACAAAGGTGTTGGCTCATAGTTTGAAAGCATAATTCCAGTATTTAGCGAACCATTGTTAATCCGCTCTATCAAATTCGCCTTTTGGCTATCTCCTTTAATCTCATCACAAACATCAACCAGCACATTTCCTTCTTTATCAAACAAGAAAATATTATAGTATTTTCTCAAACTCTCATTGATTTTCCCTAAAAATGCCTGCAAATTTTCTTTGGTTACCCTAGAGGGTCTGCCTTGATTCTTTGAAGTGATAAACTCTAAAAACTCTGGCATATTTCGTATCCAGCTAATCTCCTCAACACTCTCTTTAATCAAAATATCCATCAAAGTCACGGCATATTTGGAATAATACTCTACAATATTAAAAAGCGCACCATAAATGCCCTTTTGCAGCTCTTCAGTCGATTGGATACACAGCGTGTTCATTTCTTCGCTTAAAATTCTAATGTTGTTAAGAATAGGATTGAGCGTGTAAGAATGGCTTTTAGAGGCGATAATCTCCCCATTAATCACCGCATCGCCAAGCTCTTCGTTGATGTTTTCCCCCTCAGCAATTACCGAATCAAGCTCATCAGTAATCAAAAGCGAATCTTTTAGCATCTCTGAATCAATTTTTTCTTTATTCTGCCGTTTGATGTCAAATGCCACATACAAAGGCAAAATTCGGCAGACTTTCCACCCCTCTACAAGACTTCTTATCTGCATTGCTCCAATTTCATTTTGAGCTAACATGCACGCTTTAGAACGAAATTCTGTGAAGTTGTAATCGCCATATGCATTAATCTTTAGAGATTGTCCTATCGCAAAATTTTTAGTATTATCAGAAAATAAAATAATATTTTTTTGATTTGTAATTACAATATTAGCCTGCGGAAGTCGGTAAGCAAAGCGGTGGTTTAACCATTCAAAAATCCCCTGAAAATCCAGCACAAAAACTGCCACAAATTTCATCGGCTGTCCCTCATCTTCACGCAATGGTAACACAAAGAAAAATTCTTGTTTCTCTTCTTGCATATTGCTTTGGGAATAAAAATCCACTTTGCCATAAAAATCACCAAAAGATTCAAGATTATTAGCATCCAAAACCGCTGCTAAATTCGTCTTAGCATGTGTTTTTGGCAACAACGATTCAAGTAAATTCCCCTTTTCATCAAACAAAAGTATGTCTTTGTAGGCATTGCCATTTTGGGAAAATTCTTTCAAATATCCAAAAATAGCCTGTTTTGATTCTTGAGTTTGACTAGCACATTGTTCTAAAATATAACGACTTTTTGAAAATGCAAGAATCTCGCCATAGCACGCCTGTAAAAATGCACTCAGCATTTCTGAAAAAATCCTTGAAGAAGTTTGCGCCTCTTCATAAAGATTTAAAAAACTCTGCTCCATAATGGTATTAATCAGCTTTTCTTGGAGGTTTTCAAACTTTTCTTGGGTTTGCTCCATATAATCAAAAAGATTTGCCGCAATGTCTAAAGAGCTGATTTTTCCGGTTAATGTGGTTTTACTAAGCAGGGTATTAAGCGATGAAAATTGTGATTTATAACGTTGTGCCATTGGCATATAGGTGCTTAAGAGATTAAGTGTTGATTGCTCCATTGTCTAAATCCTTGCGATAAAAATGATTTGAGCTATTATAGCAAGTTAATTTTTAAACATAAAGATATAAAAACACAAATCCTTTAAAAATTATGGTTAATTTTATTTTTTGAAGTTTTTTTTAAGAATCCCATTCCAAAAGCAAATCTTTTTGAGAGATAAAATTATCAAAATGATGCGAACCGCCTTCTTCTATCACAAGCTTTGAATCTTTGAATTTCTGTGCAGCCACTCTATAATCCAAAACTCTATCGCCCTTTTGCAATAGCACACAATACAGGCTCGAATCAATCGCGCTAACAAAGTATTTCTTAAGGCTTTCTACTAAATCAAGCGTCCAAAGAAAACTTTCACCATTGTAAGAAACACTCACTTTACCAATGGCTGGAAGCAGGGTTTTATACGCATCAACCACGGGATTAACAAGCACGGCTTTGAGATGATATTTTTCTGCCAAAAAAGTTGCATAATAGCCACCAAGCGAACTACCCACAAGGCAAATTTTCTGTGTTTTTTGATACTTTTTAATCAAATTTTCTGCAATTTCTATCGCTAAATCTGGCACATAAGGCAAGTCTGGAGTGAGTGCATCGGATGCAAAATTAGCAATCAAACTACCTTTATAGCAAAGCCCTATGCTTCTAAATCC
>CALVAF010000079.1 GCA_944325475.1 uncultured Helicobacter sp. | reverse complement strand
ATTTAGATTTATTAACTTTCATATCTTGAGAGAATCTTGCAAAGGAATCTTGGCTTGATTATTTAAATCTCATCTTTGTATTGTTTGGCATATTTTAGAATAATAAAAGCTATGATTTATTGTGATTTTATATTCTTTCTATAAGTAATTTTTGAGATGTAAAAGCTCTTTTTTATAATATTTAATAACAAAAATTAATGGTATTGCAACTTTTTTGTTTGTTGATTTTTCTCCATTTCATCTTTTAAGCACTTTTTCATAAACTCCCATAATCTTTTCCCCCATTACTTCTTTAGAGAAATTTTGTAGAATAAATTCTTGGGCTACATTAACCTTCAAATCCCCTCTCAAAAGCCCTTCCAAAGCTCCTAAAAACTCCTCTTTAATGGGCTTTTGTGTCAAAACAAAATTATCCCCATTATACAAATCCCTAATACTCCCAATATCACTAGCAATGCTTGGAATCTCCATAGCCAAAGCTTGTATAAGACTTTGAGGCACCCCTTCATGAGAATCTGAAGTTAGCATAAAAATATCCAACACGCTCAAAAACTCTGCAGGATTTGAAACATGTCCCAAAAGTCTAATATACCCACTAGCATCTAGCTTCCCATTCCCACCATGCACGAGATTTCTAAGCCACTCTCTACCATCTCCATCTCCAGCAATCACAAAAAAAGTATTAGGGTATTTTTCGTGAATCTCCCTTGCAATTTCTATAAAAATATCCTGTCTCTTAAAATACCGCAACACCCCCAAATTCCCAATAATTACTTTATCTTTGGGGAATTGGTATTTTTCCCTCATTGCCTCTTTGTTATATTTTGCCTTATTAAAAACACACAAATCAATCCCTGTTGGAATTGACATAATTTTAGCGGGATTAATGCGATTATCCCTAATCATCGCTTCCTTGACGCTTTCGCCTGTTGTCATAATAAAATCCGCTAGATCATTAATAAAATTCCATCTTGAAGGGTGGATAGGCGTGGATAAATGCCTTGTGCGGATAAACTTCGCCTCACTTAACAAGCTACCAAGCCCCCCACACCAAGTATCAATCCCACTATGCGTGTTAATAATATCATATTTTTCGCTTCTCAAAATCTTAGCAATCTCCCACATCGTTATCAAATCACTTTTTCGCCTAAAAGGTAAAACATAAGTTTTAAATCCTTTTTCTTGCGCTTTTAAAAGTATCATCGAATCACTTTTGCAAGCTAACGCAACCTCATAGCCAAGATTCCGCATCACTTCCATTTCTGAAATGATTCTTATCTCCTGCCCTCCCCAGCCACTGCTCCATTCTGTGTGTAAAACTTTAATCCAATCAGCCATTATTCCTTCTTCCTAACACCTCAACCACCACCAAAGGATACAAAAAATGCTCTAAGCGGTGAATCTCTGCTTCATAGTCTTCCAAGCTTCCACCTTTAGCCACCACACCTTGTGCGATAATCTCCCCGCTATCTAGCTCCTCACTCACCCAATGCACGCTAACCCCACCTAGCTTCATTGGAGAATAAAAGCTCTCTTTGATTCCATTTGCTCCTTTAAAAAGCGGCAAAAGTGAAGGGTGGATATTAATTGCCCTCACAGAAGAAGTAAAAATCGGCGTTAAAATCCGCATAAACCCAGCCAAAACGCATAAATCTAGCGCATATCCTGCCAAAATCCCTACAAGCTCCCTATCAAAATCCTCGCGTCTAGCAAAATCCTTACTCTCTAGCACCTGCGTTTTAACCCCTAGATTTTTCGCCCTCTCTAGCCCATAGGCGCTAGCTTTATTACTTAATGCTAACACAACCTCGATTCTAAAAGCTTCCTTCTGACCACTCTCTACCTCTACAAACTCCGATTCTAGCCCACCAACCACAAAGCCTTTTTTTTGTGAATCCTGCGATGAAAATCCCCCCCGCCTCCTAAAACACTTCCCATGCAAAGCCCGTATCAAAGCTTCCAAATTGCTTCCATTCCCACTAAAAAGAATCGCTATTCTCTTAATCCTCACCCCTGTTTCCCCTTGCACCAAATCCTTAAATTCTGTGGTTTTCGCTGTTTCCACGCTTTTTAATAGTTTTATCACGCCATTCCCTATAACTTATTCAAAGCTTCCTTCCAAAAAGCTCGGGCTTAGTTTTTTTAAGATTCTCAATATTGGCTAAAATCTCTTTCACTCCATACTCCACACTCTCTTCATCAAGCCCTTCAATATAAGCATCAAGGGCTTCTTGCATCTTAGATTCGACCACACCAGAAAGTTTGAGTGCCACACAGAGCATATCGCTAAGCTGGATAGATAGCTCCTCCACCTCTTCTTCAAGCTCTTTAATCCGCTCTTTACTCATCATTGCCTCCTTTAATTTATTCCAAATTCGTTTGAAAAATCTGCTTTAAGCATTCCTTAATATCCTCATAGATAAAACTCTCTTTAAAATCCTCAATTTTCCCGCCACTAGCATTTTGGTGTCCGCCACCATTAAAATATTGCTTGGCAATCACACTCACATCACAATTCCC
>CALVAF010000078.1 GCA_944325475.1 uncultured Helicobacter sp. | reverse complement strand
TAAAGGAATCTGATAATCTCTAGCAAGATTATTTTTGTTTTCTTCATTGGTTTGATTAGATACAGAAATGACTTTGTCATAATATTTATAGCAATTAAAAATTTCAGGTAAATACGAAAACCTTTTTTTGAATTCCCCAAGCATATTATTATGCAAATACACCACTTTTTTGCAATTTGGTCCATAGGCAAAAAGCTTCGCCCAATATCCATTATACCCCTCAAATTGAATCACAATATCAAATTGGCTATCTCCATATAATCTTTGAAAATCTCTTTTGTATAATTTTTGATAAATTTCTTCTTGTTCATAATTTGCTCTTTGTATTTTATACACGGCATGATTATCTATCCAATCTTCTTCCAAAGTTGCATTCTTGGCACCAACTCTAGGCAAAACATAGACTTTCTCTTTAATTGCCTCAAATTGCTCCATTCTCTCGGGAAATGTCCCTATAGAACCCGGATCAATTGCTAAATGCACACTATATTTTTCTCTATCAATACTATTGATAAGGTTTTTGATTGAACTTGCAATACCATTTGGCATCATTGGTCCAGCATAAAATAATAATTTTTCTTTTTCTTGAGTATTTTTAAACAACATCGTCTCATCATACTTATCAAAGAAAAAGAAATCCACAACCCGCTTAGTAGCATTACCATCTTCATAAGGAAAAAATTTATCTTTTAAGTTTGCGTAGCGATTCTTTTTATGTAAAAATTCTTCATCAGACAAAAGCTTCAACACCTCATCAATATTATTACATCTCTTTTGCGTTAGCTCTTCTATACCAAAATACAGCCCTCTTTCTTCTTTATATTCTTCATAATCATAAACAAAGTAGATAATAGGTCTATCTAACACCATAAAATCAAAAGCAATACTGGAATAATCTGTGATTAAAACATCAACTATACTCAAAAGCTCATTAGTGTCTATGGTTCTATCATTTGCACTACAAAAATCTAACTTCTGGCTCTCTATATACCTAAGTGTCTCGTGATGCCCTTTAAAGAGAACTTTAAAGGGCATTACAGATAGCTTCTCTAAGTGTCTCGTGATGTTTTCTGCTTCAAATCTTGGATTACCAAAATTTCCCCTATAAGTTGGTGCATATAAAACAACTCTTTCCCCCTCTTTAATCCCAAAATATTCTCTCAAATATTGCTGTTTGTGTAAAGTAATATCGATTCTAGGATAGCCTGTAATAAGTGCTTTACCACTATAAATCTCTTTGATATCATAATCTTGCAAAATTGCCTTTTCCACAAAAGCGCTAGAATTAATTAAATGTGTAGCTTGCAGAAAATTTCTTTGAGTATTATCGTGTTCCATAAATTTAGTTTTCATGTATTTACCCAAAAATTTCCAAGGAGTTCCATGCCAAGTATTAAGATATTTTTGTTCTTTTCTCCTTATAAAATAATAAGGAAAAGTTGTATTATTGATCAAAAATTCAGATCTTGCAAGGTATCTTAAATACCCCCAACTCTCCTTTTTAACCAAAATTAAATTTTTCATTTTTCTAAATTCAGGCTTAATGTCTTGTGCGCTATTAATAACCCAAATATGGGTATAATTTTTCAGTTCTGGATGATTTATGCAATACAAAAAAATTGCATAAGGATTACAACTCATTAATCTCCCATGAAAAACCTCATATAAAATAGTTCTTGGTAGAATTGATGAATTTTCACAATAGTGAGTATAAATCTCTCTTCTTTTAAATGCTTGATTTTTAAGCTTATTATCATCTACACCATAAGCCTTTTGGTAAGTAACTTGTTGTTCTAAAAATGCCTTACAAGATTCCTCAAAATCACCCACAATTCTCAGACAATAACCTAATCGATAATACCAAAATGCTTTATATTCTCCACTGCGTTTAACTGCTTGTCGATAAGACTCAATGGCTTTATTATATTCACCTTTTCTTTCATAAACAAATCCCAATCTATAATGAGTATAGGGTCTATGATAATTAAGCTCTAAGGTCATTTCATAATATTTTTCTGCATTATCCCAATCATATAACCTATCATAACTCATAGCTATTTTATAGAGCAAATCATCGTCTTCTTTAGCATCATTACTTTGCTCATACCATTCCAAATAAGCTTTATTTGCCTCTCTCCAATACTCTCTTTGCTGATGAAAAACACCTATTCCAAATCGTTTAGAATCCAATCTGTCATCCAACAATATTGCTTCTATATATGCTTCCTTAGCTAAACCAATATTATTTACACCCTCTTGTTCCCTTTCATAACAAAAACCCATTCTATAATAAATATCTGCATCAACTTTTGCTCTATTTTTTACAAAACTTAATGCTTTTTTATATGCTTCTGCTGCTTCTTGAAATCTAAGCATCATCTCAAGTGCAACAGCAAGATTTTTATAAAGAATAAAATCACCACCCCTCTTGGCAATTTCCACTTTAATATCTTCAACTTCTTTCCACCATATTTTTGCACGAACTCCAGTGCCAAAATCTAAATGATTTTTAGCTTGTATTAGCTGCTTTTTCCAACCCTGTTCCTTAGGCTTTAATATCGTTGCATTTTCTATAAAATCTCCAGCGTTATTCCAATCTTGTTGCTTAAAATAACACATCCCTATTTTAAAATAGCATTTTGCATGGTTTTTATCATATTTAAGTCCTTGCAAATAATAATTAAGTGCTTTTTGATAATTTTTATAGCGATGGTAATAGAGCATTCCAACTAGATAATTATAAAGAAACAATAATTTCATAAAATAATCCTTATTATATTAAATCATATTTATTGCCTATATTTCTCCACAAAACTACCTTCACCATACGCGACTAAGTCATTTAAAATCCTTTGTTGTTGAGATAGAGAATATCTACTCATTAAAAGTTTATATAAATGTATAACAAATTCTTCTTGGTTAGTTATGACAGCATTTGGAGTATCTAATACACTATCAAAAATGGGTTTGGGCTCTTTCCAATCTATGCCGTAATTTTCACTCAGATATAAATCTGCATTTTCTGCTCCAAGAAATATCTGATTTAAAAATACATATTCTTTTAGCGAAAATTCTGTATTAAACCATTTAGCTTTTGCTCCAAGATGATAAACTTTTTTTCCTTCCTTATAATGAATAAAAATATCAATTAAAATTCCATTAATGTGTTTTACCTTGAAAATTCCAGGGGTATTAAATTCATGAATACAAAAGACACCCTCTTTACAAATAAGTTTAACTATATCACACTTAATATCCTCTTCAAAAACACCAATATCAATATCATAATCATGAGACAATATTTTGCCTTCCCTCACACAACCCAAAAAAGTACCACTTACCAAAAATATTTTAATATCGTATTTTTTAAAAAAATCGCTTATATCCTTCAATGCTTTTTCTGCATCGCTCTCATTGAAATTGTTTTTATATATTTTATTTTTATTATTTCCATTGTTTCCTAGTATCATTTCTTGAAGATATTTTTTGCTTTTTTCATAAACTTTTGCTTTATTTGCAGCATTTATTAAATAGATAACAATTTGTTTATTTTGTAATCTATTAATCTTAAAATTAAAATATAATTTTTCCATCCTTGCAAAATCTGATGAATTTTCCACTATCTTTCCTAATGCCAACCAAATTTTACCCCTATGACAAACTTGCAATAAATTCTCTAAAACCATCCAAGCTTGTTCTTTGTTGCCCAAACAATATAAAATTTGTGATTTTAATATAACTCCATCTGCATGATTAGCAAACTTTTTTAAAAAAACATCAATAAAACCTAAACTTTCTACATATCTAGCATAAAAGAAATTTAGCTCAGCTAAATAAAAGTAAGCAAATGGATTATTAATTTTCATTAGTATTGCTATATACTTCTCTATTTTATGATGTCTATTTTTATCTTGCATATTCCAATTGATTAAAAAACATACAAACTTAGAAAAAACTAGACAATCTTTAGTCTCTCTCCAAGTTTTCTTAAAAATTCCTTTCAGATTCATACACGAATTCTTTCAATGAGAGCTGTTGTTGAAATACTTGGCGTTCTTGGTAAATACACAACTTCTACAAGATCTTTAAATTCATCAAACCTCCCCTGCCAATCATCACCCATGACTAGTATATTCGCCTGATATTTCATTAAATATTCCCTCTTTAACTCTAAAGACTCTTCTAAAAATGCGCCCGTAACAAATTTAAGAGATCTAATAATAGCCTCTCGCTCAAATTCTTGATAGATTGGATAACGCCCTTTTTTAGAAAAATTCAACTCATCAGAAGAAACCCCCACAAACAACTCATCTCCAAGTTTTGAAGCTCTATCCAAAATCATTAAATGCCCAAAATGAAATAAATCAAAGGTTCCAAAAGTGATAACACGTTTCACTTGCTCTCCAAATTTATACATTACTTTTAAAGTTTGTATTCTATCCAAAAATAGAGTTAATAATCAATAAAAACCCCCCCCCCCCCGACATTTCAGAGCTATTACAAAAAATTATAAATCACAAATCTCAAATCTCTTTGCACATATTCTTATGCAATCTCCACACTCTCTTTATCTGTGCTTCCATAGCCCCAAAAGAATCCAAACTTAAAACTTCCAAAACTAGAATCTTATCAAGACTACAAGGAAGCTTTAAAAGAAAAAGAATGCTTTACTTATCAATTAGGGGAAGCATTAATGAAAGCAGATAGAACTTGGTATAAGGGAGGGTATATTACACTCATGTTTGAAGTAGGAAGGCTGAAGATTCAAGTTTGCAAAAAAGCGCATGAGTTGAATAAGAGGTTGAAAAAATGTATCAGTCGTAGAATCAGACAAGCCAAAAGCAAATAAAGCGGAAATTAAAATTTAATTTGATATATTTTTCAATAATATTTGGAGATTTTGATGCAGAAAGATTCTAAAATTTATATTGCAGGGCATAGGGGTTTGGTAGGGAGCGCTATACTTAAAGAACTCCAAAAACAAGGCTACACCAATCTTATCTATAAAACCCATAAAGAGCTTGACTTGACTAATCAAAAATGTGTGCAAGACTTTTTTGCCAAGGAAAAACCAGAATATGTCATACTCTCTGCTGCAAAAGCGGGTGGAATTATGGCAAATAGTCAGTTTAGAGCGGATTTTATCTATCAAAATTTGATGATAGAATGCAATGTGATTCACCAATCTTATTTAAATGGGATTAAAAAGCTACTTTTTATCGCCTCTACAACAGTGTATCCAAAAAATGCCATTTTACCCACAAATGAAGAGACAATGTTATCAGGAGATTTAGAATATTCCAATAAGCCTTATGCAGTTTCTAAAATCGCTGGGCTTTTGCTTTGTGAATCTTATAATTTGCAATATGGAACAAATTTTATAGCAATAACCCCTACAAATTTATATGGCAATAATGACAAATTTGATCTTGAAAAATCTCATGTAGTTCCGGGAATTTTAAGAAAAATGCGCTTGGCAAAACTTCTTAATGAGGGTAGAAATAAAGAGCTTTTGGAAGATTTGAATATGGATTCTTTGGAAGAAGCTAAGAGCTACCTTTTGAAATTTGGCGTAACAGAAAATAGTGTGGAAATATGGGGCGATGGAACACCCACAAGAGAGTTTTTACATAGCGATGATTTGGCTAGTGCGGTTGTGTATATTATGGAGAATATTGATTTTGAAAACCTTGTGGATAATTCCAAAATTGAAATTCAAAATACACATTTGAATATTGGTCCAAACGAAAATATCACTATTAAAGAGTTAGCAATAATCATAAAAGGGATTGTAGATTTTAAAGGAAATCTTGTGTTTAATGCAAGCAAGCCAAATGGTGCGATCAATAAACTCACAGATTGCACTAAAATCCACTCTCTAGGCTGGAAACACAAAATTAATTTAGAACAAGGAATTAAAATGATGTATGAATGGTATAAAGCCCATTATAGTGGGGGGGGGGGGGCAAAATATAGCTTCTCTTTAAACCACTTCTCTTTCAAAAAATACCCCAACAACATTAGCTACCAACCTTCTAAGAAAAGGGGGTTAGCATAATGGCAATAGAATTTGACATTCAAGAATCCAAAATATTAAAAGATGTTTATATTATTACCCCTAGTAAATTTAGAGATTTAAGGGGTGAGATTTGGTCTGTTTTTTCACAAGAAGCTTTGGGCGAATTGTTGCCTAAGGGATTGCAGTTTGTTTTAGATAAATTCACACTTTCCAAACAAAATGTTTTGCGTGGAATCCATGGGGATCACAAATCATGGAAGCTTGTTACTTGTGCTTATGGGGAGATTCACCAAGTAGTCGTGGATTGTAGAAAAGAGAGCCCTACTTATCTAAAATGGGAGAGATTTGTTATCAATGCTGACAATCAAAAAATCATTCTTATTCCGCCTCGTTTTGGAAATGCCCAATATGTCATTTCTAAAGATGCTTTGTATTATTATAAGTGGGCTTATGAAGGTGAATATGTGGATGCACAAGATCAATTCACCTTTGCTTGGAATGATCCAAGAATTGGGATTGATTGGCCAACACAAACTCCGATTCTCTCAACACGAGATATTGATGCAGCTATCAATGATCACACAAAAGGATTCTAATGCATAAAGATTCTAAAATTTATATTGCAGGGCATAGAGGCACTGCAGGGACAGCTTTGGTAGAAAACCTCAAAAAAAGTGGCTTTCATAATCTTGTTTTAAGGACAAGGGCAGAGCTGAATTTAACAAGGCAAGATGAAGTGGCAGAACTATTTAGACAAGAAAAGCCCGAATATGTCTTTTTGTGTGCGGTTTTGCCTTGTGGGGCTGCAAATGTCGCACAAAGAGCAGATTTTATCTATGAAAATTTGATGATTCAAAACAATATTATTCACCAATCTTATTTGAATGGTGTCAAAAAATTAATTTGTTATGGTTCTGGATACATGTATCCTTATTTGGCTCAAAATCCATTAAAAGAAGATGATATGCTAGAGGGGAATTTAGAATATGGTGCCTACACTATGGGGATAGCTAAAATTGCACAAGCCGCAATGTGTGAAGCGTATAATTTGCAGTATCAAACACAATTTTTTTGTTTGGCTATCAATAATCTCTATGGCACTAGGGCTAACTTTGATTTTGGGAAAAGTAGGGTCTTGCCAGCTTTATTGCGAAAATTCCATTTAGCTAAAATGCTTCAAGAGGGCAATTTTGAAGGCGTTTTGAGGGATTTGAATTTAGAGGAAAAAGAAGCTTTAGAATTGCTTAAGAGTTTTGGTATATCTAAAAATAGTGTAGAAATATGGGGAAGAGGCAAAGTCAAAAGAGAATTTATTCATTGTGATGATTTGGCTAGCGCGAGTATTTTTGTAATGAATAATATAGAATTTAAAGATTTAGCAAGAGGTAATAACCCTCAAAATACTCATATCAATGTTGGCTCTGGGGTGGCTTATAGCATAGCTGAAGTAGCACGAATGATAAAAGAAATTGTTGGTTTTAATGGTAAAATAGTTTTTAATTCTAATAGACCTGATTCGACTATGGATAGACTTATGGATTGCACTAAAATCCACTCTCTAGGCTGGAAACACAAAATTAATTTAGAACAAGGAATTAAAATGATGTATGAATGGTATAAAGCCCATTATAGTG
>CALVAF010000077.1 GCA_944325475.1 uncultured Helicobacter sp. | reverse complement strand
TTTAAACCTATTTTCAGCGGTTTTTGCATGAGGGGCTAAGATTCTCAGAACATCACAGAATCTAGTAGCTTAGATTCTGTGATTGTGCGTGGTTAGATTCTAGATTCTAAAAAATACAGAACTCACACACAGGAATTGCACGAAATTCTAGTATCTTGCGGGGGATTTTAGGAGTTTTGCAAATCAAGGCGAGAGTTACCCCATTGGTAATGACTTAAAGCCAAGATGAAGAAATTTCCTAAAATCACCCAAGAGACGAATTTACCATGCATTGCAAATCTATAAGAAGTTTGCCTCACAGCAAATTCCTATAAAAAAATTAGAGGAGGGCAAATGCCTGATACAACAACACAATCGCTGCAAGTTTCTTAAAACTAGCACAAAGATTCTAGGTGGCACATTTGTCTTTAGCGCGCTAGGTGGCATAATCAATGCTTCTGAATCTAGCAGTTTTAAACCAAATCATACAAAAGGAGATATTATGCAAAATCAAGCAATACAAACAAGCATTAACCAAGCCAAAGAGGGCAAAAGGATTAGCGCAAAAGGTTATGGCGTGCAGCATAAAAGCGATACTTTTAAGCCTTTTGAGTTTTCTCGCCACGCAATGGGAGAGAATGATATTTTAATTGAGATTCTGTATGCGGGGATTTGCCATAGCGACATACATTCCGCACGCAGTGAGTGGAAAGAGGGAATCTACCCTATGGTGCCCGGTCATGAAATAGCTGGCAGGGTCGTGGCAGTGGGTAGTAAGGTTAAGAAATTTAAGGTTGGAGATTACGCTGGTGTGGGGTGTATGGTAAATTCTTGTGGTGAATGCGAGGCGTGCAAAGCAAGCAATGAGCAGTATTGCGAACGCGGAATGGTGGCTACCTATGATTGCCACGATTATTTTCATGATAAGGAACCAACCTATGGTGGGTATTCTAACAACATCGTAGTAAGCGAAAAATTCGCTGTGAGCGTCCCACAAGATGCACCATTAGAGAAAGTTGCACCCCTGCTTTGTGCGGGGATTACCACCTATGCACCGCTTAAATTTAGCAAGGTCAAACCCGGCGATAAGGTCGCAGTGGCTGGGTTTGGTGGCTTAGGAATGATGGCGGTCAAATACGCAATGCAAATGGGTGCGGAGGTCTATGTCTTTGCGCGTAACAAAAATAAAGAAGCCGATGCCCTAAAAATGGGCGCTAAAAAGCTCTATGATACCACAGATTCTAAAGTAGTAGCGGAGAGACTTGATTTGATTGTTTCGACAATCCCCACGCCCTATGAGATTGCTGCATATTTGAAGCTACTTAAGCTTGGCGGTGAAATGGGGATTGTGGGCTTGCCACCCACAGAGGTAGATCCCAAAATTAGCACTGCTGGGCTTATCTTTAACGCACACAAAAAGGTCTATGGCTCGCTTATTGGCGGTATGAAGGAAACGCAAGAAATGCTTGATTTTTCTTTGAAGCATAAAATCTACCCAGAGACTGAAATCATCGCGGCTAACCAAATCAACCAAGCCTATGAGAATCTAACCAGTGGCAAGGCGAGATTCCGCTATGTGATAGATATGAAGACGCTTGAATAGCTAAATACAACTAGAATCCTTTTGGATTCTAGTTATTATTTAAATCTCTAAAGCCCAATAATTACGCATAACAAATACTTTACAACCACCCCTTTACCGCCTTAAACAAACTGCTAATACAAAAAATCCCAGTCCAAATCCTAAAATTCACCAAATACCTCTTATCCATCCTAAAAACAAAATTTCACTCCAAAGAAAACAGAATCCCAACTAATTGAGTAATTATGTAACAAAAACTATATAATTTATACTTTTTATTTTAAATACAATATGTATTTTAATATTTTATGTTACTATTCCCTTGAAACAAAAATTAAAAGGATAAAAAATGGCAAACTTAACACACAACAATTTTTCACAAGATACCCTTGCGCTCCACGCAGGATACACTTATGATTCTCAAAGGACGCTTAGTGTCCCAATCTACCAAAACACTGCTTATAGTTTTGAAAGCTTACAGCAAGCAGCAGCACGGTTTGGACTTCAAGAGCTTGGCAATATTTACTCACGTCTTACCAACCCAACCACTGATGTTCTAGGGGCTAGACTAGCAGCAATTGAGGGCGGAGCCTTTGGCGTCCCAACGGCAAGTGGAAGCGCGGCAATTTTTTACACACTTGTAAATCTCGCACAAAATGGGGATAATATCGCCTTTTCTAACAAAATCTATGGTGGCACACAAACTTTAGTAGTGCATACCCTCAAACGCTTTGGTATTGAAGCAAGGGTTTTTGATATTGATGATATTGAAAACACCTTAGAAAAAGTCATTGATTCAAAGACTAAAGCAATCTTTTTTGAAAGCCTTTCAAACCCACAAATTGCAATTGCCGATGTCGAAAAAATCACAAAAATTGCAAAATCCCACAAAATTGTTAGCATTTGTGATAACACCGTTGCCACCGCTTTTTTACACAAACCCTTTGAATTTGGCGTGGATATTTCAGTTTATAGCCTTAGTAAATATGTTAATGGGCAAGGCAGTGCGCTTGGTGGGGCAGTGATTGAGCGAAATGGGCTAAATGAACTGCTTAAAGACAATCCGCGATACCCCGCTTTTAACACACC
>CALVAF010000076.1 GCA_944325475.1 uncultured Helicobacter sp. | reverse complement strand
TCAAAACAAAAAGTGAAGAAAAATTTAAATATGTGTAAATTTTTCTCTTAGTATCTTTTTTTTTTATTTTACTCAGGGTTGGTCATATGTATTAATTTGTAACAATATCCCCACACAAGAAGTGAGGAGTTCATAATAGAAAATCAGTTCCCCAACACTCTCTTCACACAAAAGATCTAGAGTGATAGAATCAGTAGGGACATTTTCTGCAATCATGCTTTCTTTGGTGGAGAGGCATTGTAGCTGCAAGAGTTTGTTAAAAGAAGTTCCATTGACAAAGTCTGTTGATTCGAGCCCTTTTAAGCAAATATTGGGGATATAAAGGGGTCTTTGGGAAAATTTTTCAATGCTCAAAAAAGTAACACTTTTGTTTTGTGGTCCTTGCATAATTAGCTGCAAAAAGGAATGTTGGTCGATACTGCCAATGAGTGCAATGGGTGTCAAACCTCTCTTTTGTCCTTTAGAATCAAGCTTACCTAGAGATTCCCCCCACAATTGCACATACCAAGTGTTAAAATGCCGAAAAACGCTGCTGTAAGAAAAAAGCACATTAATAGGGTAATGAGTCTCACAATGCACGAGAAAAACTGCTTTTTTGAGAATCTCATTAGTCGGATTTTGAAAGAAATAGCGACTCATATTTTGTGCTCCTTTAAGGAGGCTTTGGAGGTTGTAGCCTAAGATTCCAAGTGGGAGTAGCCCTATCGTGCTAAGCACGGAGAATCGCCCACCGATATTTGGCTTTATGGTAAAGTTTTGAATCTGCTCTTCTTTGCTCCAATGAAAAAGTGGAGAATTTTCATTACTGATAGTAAGGAGATGTTTTTTTCTTTGTGGTTCTAGAAGTTTGAAATGGGCTAAAACATATTTAAACAAAGAAGTGGTTTCGATGGTTAATCCAGATTTTGAGATGACGATGAAAAGTGATTCTTCCCATTTTGTGCCTTTGAGTTCTTTGTGAATCATAATGGGGTCGGTGTGTTCTAAAAAGCGTAGTTTTAGCCGTCTGCGGTTGTGTTGGTGTGAGAGGAGTGCCTCGATGGCTTTTGTGCCAAGTGAGCTACCACCAATTCCTATGATGACGAGGTTTTTGAGATTGTCTAAAAAGCAGTGATTTTCTCTAAGATAAGTAAAAATATCTGTATTTTCTTTAAAGGGTAAATCATAATACCCACTCACTCCATTTTCTTTTTCAGCTAGAATCTTTTGGAAATGGTTTTGCAGTGATTCTTGAGTTAGAAGGCTAGAATCATAATGAGGCGAGTTTGGGTAGGTGTTTTCTAGGCAAATCATAGAGACTGCCCAATGAAATGCGTCATATCTACAAGGCGCGTAGAATAACCCCATTCATTGTCATACCACGCAACGATTTTAACTTGATTGTCATTAACAATTGTGGTGCAATCGGGGATAAAAATCGCACTATAAGAAGAGCCAATAAAGTCGCTTGAGACAAGTTTTTCTTCATCGATAAAAATCAAATTTTTCATGGATTCCATAGAGGCTTTTTTGAAAGTCTCATTAATGGATTCTTTGGTGGCAGGTTTTTTGATGACACAAGTTAAATCTACTAGGCTAACATCTGGGGTTGGGACGCGCACGGCAAATCCATTGAGTTTGCCTTTGAGTTCTGGCATCACAAGCCCAATAGCCTTTGCTGCACCGGTGGAAGTGGGAATCATATTAAGCGCTGCTGCCCTTGCACGGCGTAAGTCTTTATGTTTGGAATCAAGGAGATTTTGGTCGTTTGTGTAGCTGTGGATAGTTGTCATCAAGCCGCTTAAAATGGTGAAATTTTCGTGCAAGACTTTAGTGAGTGGGGCTAGGGCGTTTGTGGTGCAGCTAGCATTGGAGATGACTGACTGATTAGCATAATTTAAATGATTGACACCATAGACAAAGGTTGGAGTGTCTGTTGCAGGGGCAGAAATCACAACGCGTTTGATTCCATTATAGAGGTGTGCGGAGGCTTTGTTAAGGTCATTAAAAGTACCAGTGCATTCTATAACAATTTCAGCACCATATTTGCCAAAATGCGTCTCTTTGGGGTCGCGCGTACTGATAATTTGGATATTTTTTTGTTTGCCGATGTGGATTTGATTTTCGTTTATTTTAGTGATTTTGCTGCTTTGATGCACGGAATCATATTTCAAAAGATGAATTAAAGTATCAATAGGCATGGTGGTGTTGATGGCGACTAACTCTAAATCATCGCGTTCTCCAAGAATCTTGCAAACGCACAATCCGATTCTGCCTGTCCCATTTACCGCTACTTTAATTGCCATAAAATCTCCTTATCTATACATCAAGAATTTTTGCTAAATTCTATTCAAAAAAACCTTAATAAATCTAATTTTACGCTTTATTTATTTTGGAATAATTAGCTTTTTTATGAGTTTGCTAGGTCTCTTTAAGCAAAAAA
Organism: uncultured Helicobacter sp.; assembly: GCA_944325475.1. Classification (GTDB taxonomy): domain Bacteria; phylum Campylobacterota; class Campylobacteria; order Campylobacterales; family Helicobacteraceae; genus Helicobacter_D. Next base: position 8,332 of record CALVAF010000076.1, on the reverse strand, counting down.
GACTTTATTGAAGTAAAAAACCAAATAAAATACGCATAAAATACTTATTTTTTGAGCTAAAAGTCTTGCAAAACCGAGATTTTATGCTACAATAATGGCGTTCAAAATAAAAATACGGAGGTTTCCAAAAGATGAACAAATCAGAATTTGTTGATTTAGTAAAACAAGTCGGTGAGTATGAAACAAAAAAGGAGGCTGAAAAAGCGATTGTTGCATTCACTGCAGCCATTGAAAAAGCATTGTCAAAAAAAGATGGAAGCGTTGAGCTTGTAGGTTTTGGTAAATTTGAAACTGTGCTTCAAAAAGGAAAAGAAGGAACAGTTCCGGGGACAACTAAAAAATATAAAACAAAAGATAAGTATGTTCCAAAATTTAAATCTGGTAAAGGCTTTAAAGACGCTGTTGCTGCTGCAAAAAAATAACTTCTTCAATTTAGCCCTCTTTTTTTGAGGGCTTTTTATTACCCCCCTTTGTCCTCGTAGCTCAGCTGGATAGAGCACACGATTCCTAATCGTGAGGTCATGCGTTCGAATCGCATCGTGGACACCACTCTTCGAATATAGTATAGGGATTTTTATGAGTAAGATTAGTGCGAGTATTTTAGGAATCTTTTTTGTGATTTGTGCTCTTATTTTGAGTTTTGGCTTGAGTAGGGTGTTTTTGGAAATCAAATCTATGGAAAGAAGTGTTGTTGTTAAGGGTTTGAGTGAAAGAGAGGTGTCAGCTGATGTGATGTTTTCCTATCAATTTCACGCGCGCTAGTAATGATTTAAATGACTTGTATCAAGATTTGGAAAATGATTCTAAAAAAGTGCTGGAGTTTTTGAAAAAAGCAGGTATAAAAGCAGAGGAGATTACTCTAGTGGCACCAAGAATTACCGATAAAGTTGGGAATGCTTACAATGAGGCAGAAAATATCACTTACCGCTATTCTGGAGTGGGTGGTGTTTTGGTTTATACCAAAGAAGTGGATTTGGGTAGGGGGCTACTAGAGAAAATCGTAGAGCTTGGTAAAGAAGGCGTGATTGTAAGGGTGGAGGAGTATGAAATTGAGTATCTTTACACCAAGCTTAATGAGATTAATCCGCAAATGGTTGAAGAGGCAACTTTTAATGCAAGAGAGGTGGCACAGAAGTTTGCTGAAGATTCTCAAAGTGTGTTAGGTCAAATTAAAAAGGCTTCACAAGGGCAGTTTAGCGTATCAAATCGTGATAGAAATACACCGCATGTTAAAAAAGTGCGTGTGGTTTCTACGATTGAGTATTACTTTGAAAGATTAATTTTTGCATCGCTTAAAACAAAAGCCATAAGCACTTTTACGCCATTTTCAATGAGGCATTTTTGGGCTTCTTTGAGGGTTAAGCCTGTGGTGATAAGGTCATCAAATAGGATAACTTCTTTATTGGCAAGGTTTTTTGTAAGGTAGAAATTGCGTGGATTATTTTGGCGGAATTTCAAATCTTTTCCTGCATAAGAAATAGGATTTTTGGCTAATAGTGTGTGGTAAAGTGGAGTGATTCCTAAACTTTTGAAATGTTTTAGAAAAATGGCATTGTGAGCATAGCCTTTTTGACTAATTTTGTCGTCGATTCCTATGCCATAAGCTTGGAGCGGGGATTTTAGAGTTTGTTTTAAAAAAATGCAAGCTTTTTTGGCGAGTAGATGATAGATTTTGCTGCCGATGATTTGGTATTTGGCATGTAGTAGAAATTGAATCTCTTGAAAATCATAGAAGCTATAAACTTTGAGATTTTCTAACTCTCTGGCGCTAGGCTGGATTGAGATTCTATTAAAGCAGGGTTTGCAGAGAATTTGTAGCGTGAATCTCCCGCAAGTCAAACAGCGCAATTTATTCGCCTATGAAGTCAATAATTTTTTGTGTGATGAGTTTTTGTGGGTCATTGGCGTTGATAATGCAATGTTGTAGCGAGAGTTTTTGAGTAACGGATTTGATTCGTTCTTGTAAAGAAAGGAGGTATTCTAAGCCCCTTTGCTCGATTTTGTCCTTGCCTTTGGAATTGAGGCGATTTTGCAAATCCTGCTTTTGTAATTCTAAAACAATGACTTTATTAGGCAAGATTCCTTGCGTGGCAAAAAGATTGAAGGCTTTTAGGGTATTAAAGTCAAAGTCTTTTGCATACGCCATTCCAGAAATAATGCTTCTATCAGTGATAATAAGGCGATTTGTGTTGGGTTGTAAAACTTCGCTTGTGTGCTGTGCCCTATCAGCAAGGAATAAAAGCATTTCAGTTCTGCTATCAAGTTTCATGGAATCTTGCAATAAAATTTCCCTAAGTTTTGCCCCAAGTCTTGTAGCACCCGGCTCAAAAGTGAAAACTGCTTCTTTCAAAACTTGCTTTAAAGCCTGAATCTGCGTGCTTTTGCCGCTTGTGTCGATTCCTTCAATGGCGACATACATTGTGATTCCTTATAAATTCATTGACACTTTTTGGGGTGAGGTGTGAAATATCCCCACCATGGAGCAAAATGGAGCGCACTACGCTAGAGCTAATAAAGGCATTTTTTAAAGAGGGCATAAGGTAAATAGTCTCTAGTTGGTGGTTTAGCGAGGCATTGGCATAGCCCATTTGCAATTCGTATTCAAAGTCACTCACTGCCCTAAGTCCTCTTATAAGAATATTTGATTTTTGCTCTTTGGCAAAGTCTGCTACGAGATTACTAAAGCCATTTACGCTAAGGAAGCAAGGCATTTGTGGGAGTTCATTAATAGCAAGTTGAACCATTTTGATTCTCTCTTCTTGTCTAAAAAGCGGCTTTTTGCTATCACTTTTTGCCACAGCGATAATGAGCCCATCAAAAAGTTTGCAAGCCCGCTGAATCACATCAAAATGCCCATTGGTAATGGGATCAAAAGTGCCGGGATAAATTGCGATTCTTGGCATTTAGGCTAAACTCCAATCTAAAGATTTCCCAGCAAACATTGGGACTATCCCGCTAATTTCCTCTGGGATTTGCATAGGTTTTTTTAAAAGTGTGATTTGCTTGTTAGTGCGTGGTAGGTTATAGATTTTACTAGCATTGATGCTAATAAAGGATTCGAGATTGTCTAGGGCATTGTGGGTTTCAAAAGTCTGTGTGAGGGCGGGGAGTGCGATAGGGGCGCTAAAAATTCCTGCCGCACCTTTGCTGGTTTCTTTATTTGTTTTGAGATGGGGTGCTGAATCACTACCAAAAGAAAATTTTTCATGTGCGTTTAGGGCGACTTGGAGTAGTGATTCTTGGTCTTTTTTGGTTTTTAGAATCGGCTTACAGAAATAATGTGGATTAAGCATTCCGCCTATTACATCATCAAGGCTCAATAAAATATGGTGCAAAGTGAGGGTGGCAAAAAGATTTTCATGCTTCTCTACAAGGGCGATAGAACGTCTGTCACTAAGATGTTCAAAGATGATTTTAAGCTTGGGGAAGTTTGTAGCGAGGTATTCAAAAATAGGGTGAAACTCCGCTTCTCTATCCAAAACAAATTTATTGCTTTCTCCATGAATGCTTAAAATCATGCCTATTTCTTGTGCGATTTCTAAAATTTCTAGGATTTTTGGGCTAAGAATTTCGCTTACCCCATTTTCACTTCCGGTGGTTGCACCTTTGGGATAGAGTTTGAGGATAAAGATTCCATTGTCTTTAGCCTTTTGTAATTCTTCTTTGGTAAGGTTTTCGTGTAGGTAGAGCGACATTAGGGGTGTGAAGTCTGCAGTTTGTGAGGTTTGAGAAGTGGTTTGTAAGATTCTTTGCTTGTAGGCTAGGGCAGATTTGACATCAGTAATGGGTGGGTTGATATTGGGCATAATGAGTGCCGCAGCAAAGTAATTTGTAGTGTATTTGGCGATGTTTTGTAGCATTTCTCCATCGCGTAAATGCAAGTGCATATCAAAAGGGGACTGTAAAGTGATAGTTTCCATATTAATCCTTTTTAATGAGGGATAAAAGGGCGTTTTGGTAGGCATCTTTGGCTGCTTTGGTTTTGGCTTCAAAACGCGTTACAAGCATTGGGGTGGTGTTGCTAGCTCGAATGAGCCCCCAACCTTCTTTAAAAATCATTCTTAAGCCATCAATATCGATGATTTCTACAATTTCTGGAAAATCTTTGGGGGGATTTTTAAGTGATTCTTTTAATTCCTGCATGATTTGGAATTTTTTCTCTTCGGTGGTTTGGAGTTTCATTTCATCGGTGGAGTAGAGTTTGGGGAGGGTTTGGAGGATTTTATCAAACTCTAATCCATCCTCTTTGATGAGCTCTAAGATACGTAATGCCGCATAAGTAGCATCATCAAACCCAAAATAGCGGTCATTAAAGAAAATATGTCCGCTTACTTCAAAGGCAAGGTGGGCGCCTGTTTCTTTGAGTTTGACTTTAAGATTGCTATGCCCAGTTTTAGACATGATTGCTTTGCCGATTTTATTGATAGATTCAAACATGTTTGAAGAGCATTTAACTTCGCCGATGATAATAGGATTTGGAATCTTTTGAGCAAAGATGATAGCTAACTCATCGCCTTTATAGACTTTCTCTCCTTTAATAAGCGCTAGCCTATCGCCATCGCCATCAAAGGCAAAGCCAATTCCGCCCTTTTTTGTTACGAGGTTTTTGAGGTCTTTGAGATTCTTCTCTTCGCTTGGGTCTGGGTGGTGGTTTGGAAAAGTGCCATTGGGGTCAAGATACAAGCCTGTAAAATTTAGCTCTAGTCGCTTTAGAATTTCAGCAATTCCAATGCCTGCAATGCCATTACCGCAATCAAGGTTAATAGGAATCTCTAAGCCCTTTAGGTGTTTAAATTCTTGGGTTAAAAAGTCGATGTATTTTTCTAGCACATTGAGTTTTTGTAGGGCTTGAATTTTGGCTTTAGGTGTTTGTAGCTGGTAGAAATCTTGTTCTAGCTTGTAAATATCCTCCCCAAAAAAAGGCTGTTTGAGGAGAGTAATTTTAAAGCCATTATACTCTGGTGGATTGTGCGAGCCTGTAATCATCACATTGCCATCAAGGCTTAATCCTTCAAAGCTGGTATAAAGTGAAAAATACCCAACGGGCGTTGGAATCTGCCCTAGATTATAAGCAGTGATTCCACTGGCATTAATTCCGCTACATAACCAATCAAAAATAATAGGCGAATGCACTCTTGCATCATAGCCTACCCCTAGTGTTTTCCCACCACGTTTTTTGAGCTCCTCCCCTAGCAAAAAACCAATTTTGATGACATTTTTTTGCGTTAAATCTTGATTATAAATGCCTCGAATGTCGTATTCTCTAAAGATTGCCAGCTTTTCCATAATTCTCCTTCAAACCACTTGTTTGCCACTGATATAGAGGGCTTCAGCTTCTTTGGCATAGAGTAAAAGATTGAGTGCTATTTGGTGTTTTGTGTGAAGCTTGAAAATCGCAAAATCAGGGAAAAATCCATTTTGAAGTGAGCCTGCTTTTATCCCCAAAGGATTATCTTTGTGGGCATAATAAGTAACTCCTAAAAGGAGCGTTTTAGCTAGGGATTCTAAGTCTTCATTGGCATAAGCATATAAGGCAGTGCGGAGTTCTTCAAGGAGTGAGAGTGAATCATTAGAGCTTTTGCCATCGGTGGCAAAAATAGGGTAGATTTTATGCGCTTTACAGCGATTTAAATCTAATAATTTATTGTTTAAAAGGCGGTTTGATTTCACACATGAGATGACTTTGCCTTGCATTTTTGCAATGATTGCTAACTCTCTATCCCCTGCTTCTAGGCAATGCACGAAATAGGGCTTTAAGTCTTTAAAAGATTCTAAAAAACTTCCAATGGTGTAAAAGGGTTGGATTTGGGTGTTGAAAAATTTCTTAAAAAACCCTTGAAAATAGCCTTTTTGGGATTGTAGCCATTCTTTTTCTTCTCTGGATTCTAAAAAATGCACGCTAAGGGGTAAATCTTGTGTTCTTGCAAGGCTTAAAACTTGCTTTAGCAACATAGGATGAACAGAATAAGGGGAGTGAATAGCAAGGGCTGGAAAGAATTTGGGAGAGGCAATTTTTTGGGATTCTTCTAGCCTTACAAGCAAATTTTGATAAAGTGTGTCTAAAACCTCTGGCTTAGAGCCGATGACTTCATTGAAATAAAGGGTGCGTAAATGGCTATTGGCTAATGTTTCTAAATCATAACCATAGCTAGAAATCGCACCCACAAAGCCCACACCGCTCTTTAGTAAGGTTTGAATTTCTTGCTGCATAGAATCTTTAAGCAAGTCATTCATTAAAGAATCGCGATTTTTAATCACGCTATCTAGCCATTTTCCAAAACTTCCAAACTCCAAAATGCCATTATTTTGACTGAATTCTAAATGCAAATGCAGATTAGAAAGTGCTGGGGTAATCACGCAATCATCGTAGAATTTTTGGTATTTTGTGGGTTTGTTTTGGAGGTTTTCATAGAAATCAACTTCTAAAATCTCATTTTCATCAAAGTAGATTCCACCCCTTTGTAAAATCGTGAAATTCTCATCGCAAAGCAAAAGAGAATCAGCACCGATTAAATACATTATTTTTTGCCTTCAAGTAGTGAAATTTGTGCAGGATTGATATTAATGTCAAGTTTGTTATAGGGGATTTCAATACCTTTTTGTTCAAAAGTAGCTTTGACTTTTTGGGGAAGTGTGATATTGGCTTGGAAATAGTTTTCAGTCTTGACCCAAAAACGCACGAGCAAATCCACACTACTAGCATTTAGAGCATGGACGCCGATAACTGGTGCTGGGTCTTCTAGCACGAGTTCATCTGCCCTAAAAATCTCTTCTAAAATTTGTTTGGCTTTGGCTAAATCGCTACCATAATCAATTCCAAAAATCAAATCCATACGCCTTGTTGGATTTGCATTGATATTGATAATAGGCGATGAAACAAGGATAGAATTGGGCATAATAATGACTTGATTGTCTAAAGTTGTGAGTTTGGTCTCAAAGAGATTAATGGAATCAACTTTGCCGATGATAGAATTGACATTAATAATATCGCCACGATTAAAACGTCTTAGGACGACTAAGACAATTCCACTTGCAAGATTGGATAAAGAATCTTTTAGGGCAAGGGCAATGGCTAAACCAGCCGTCCCTAAAACAGCGATGATAGAGGTGGTTTTGACACCAAGATTGGTAAGGGCAGTAATGAAAGTCAGTAGTAAGACCCCAGCAAAAATAACATTTTTTAAAAACATGCCTAGGGTTTCATCTGTGGTGGCTTTGATAACGACCTTTGCTGTGTATTTTGAGAGGAATCGTGCTAGATAATACCCACAAAACATAATTAAAATAGCGCTAATAAAGTGTGGGATAAATGCGATAGCCCAGTCGATGAATCTGTCAGTTAATAAAGCAATTTTTTCTTCATACTTTCCTTGCATTTTCTCTCCTAAAAAACTCTTTTTCCTTTAATGAAATGCCCTTTAATTTTGCCTGTGAAAATCCAGTCATAATAGGGCGATTCGACATTGTCAATCACTTGGGTTTCTTTGGGGTCAAAGAGGATAAAATCAGCATAATAGTTCTCTTTGATAAGCCCATAGTTTTCTAAGCCAATAATTTTTGCTGGATTAAATGAGAGAATTTTGCTTAATTCTTTGAATGTCATGCGTAGATTTTTAACAAGCAAAGTGTGGCACATAGGCACGAAATATTCAATCATATCAATCCCAAAAGCCGCCTCATCAAAAGGTAAGTCTTTTTGCGCAAGAGGTTGAGCAGATTGCAAACAAGTGAGCAAGTCAATATCCATAGCTTTTAGGTGGTTAAGGAGTTTTGAACGCGTTTCTTCGGATTTTAAAGGCGGTTTGATTTTGGCTAAAGTGTTGTAGTTATTGCAGAGGTTTTCAGTTAGCATTAAATGATGAATAGGGGTTTGGATAAATAGGTTTGGATAGCATTCTCTAAAAGTTTTTAAAATCTCAATGCTTCTTGTGGAGACAATAGCATTAAAAATTGCCTTCACCCCCATAAAACGCACTAATTCTGCAATCATTGCGACTTCTTTGGTTTCGCTTAATTCGCTGATTCCCAAAAGCCCTAATTTGCTACTAAGTTTGCCCTCATTCATCACACCATTGGCGCTTAGAGAAGTGTCTTCACACTCAAAAAACAAGGGAGTGTCAAACATCAAGGCAAATTCGCATGTCATACGCAACGCATTCCCATCTTGGCTGGATTTTGCATAGATTCCTCTAGCGCCTTTTTTGTGGAGGGCAGAGAGGTTTTCAAGATTATTTTGCACCAGCCCTAGAATCTGTGCATGGAAAGAATTTTGAAGGGTGTTTAGCAATTCTATCCCAAGCTCTGCACTGAGGGCGTTTGGGAAATTAGGCAT
>CALVAF010000075.1 GCA_944325475.1 uncultured Helicobacter sp. | reverse complement strand
ATGGAACTTGGATTTTTTTTTTTTTTTTTTCCTAAGTTTTCACGCACGATTGAAAGTGTAAAGGACTTAGAATCACTTCGTAAAGATTCCTATTTGCGTCTTAATTATGTCTATGATGCGATTTCTTTGACACGTCAAAAACTTGCCAAAGATAAGGCGTTAATTGGATTTTGTGGTGCGCCTTGGACTTTGGTAACTTATATGGTAGAAGGGCAGGGCAGTAAAACTTATAATAAAACCAAAAAACTACTTTATTCTAATTCTCAATTTTTGCATCATCTATTGGAATTAATCACGCATAATTTGCAAAATTACCTTGAATCGCAAATCAAAGCTGGTGTGAATGCAGTAATGATTTTTGATTCTTGGGCGGGAGCATTAGAAGAATCAGCTTATTTGGAGTTTGGGTGGGAATATTGCAAAAGAATCTCTGCTTTTATCAAGCAAAAATACCCGCATATTCCAGTGATTTTATTCCCTAAAGGAATCTCGGGGTATTTGGATAAAATTGATGGGGATTTTGATGTGTTTGGTGTGGATTGGAGTACTCCACTTAAAATGGCAAAAGAAAAGCTAGGGAATCAATATGTTTTGCAAGGAAATTTAGAGCCTTGTAGAATTTATAACGAAGAATCCATGCTAAGGGGTGCTAAAGAAATTTTAGATTTGATGCAAGGGAAAAGATATATTTTTAATTTGGGGCATGGAATGCTGCCAGATTTGCCACGTCAAAATGCGATTAATTTAGTGAAATTTATCCACCATTATCGTTTTGCATGAAAGCAAATGAGGTTTAAAAGAGAGTTTTTAAGCGGAATATCGCTACAATAAAGTATTTCATTTCAAAAAGGATTATGGTTTTGGAAACTTTGCGTATTGTGTTTGAAAAACTAATGTGGAATGCGCGTCTATTTATCGTGCTAGCAGTGATTTTGTCGTTAATTGGAGCGATTTTACTCTTTGTGGTGGCAAGTGTAGATATTATCAAGGCTACCAAGGATACTTTTTTGTATTATATGAATCTTTTGCCTATGGGGTCAGATATTCATAATATCTTGTTAAATACGATTATTATGGCAATTGATTTGTATCTTATTGCCGTGGTGCTGCTAATTTTTGCCTTTGGTTTGTATGAACTTTTCATCTGCAAAATTCAGATTAAAGATGAGAGCAATTCTAAAGTCTTAGAAATTCACACACTTGATCAGCTAAAAGATAAACTAGCAAAAGTTATCGTAATGGCATTAATTGTAGCGTTTTTCTCAAAAGTGTTGAATATGGGTATGAAAAACACGCAAGATATGTTGTTTTTCGCTATTTCGATTCTAGCCTTAGCAGTGGGCTTATATTTTTTACATAAAGATTCAAAGCATTAATGATGTTGTTAAAAAATTTATTAGCATTTTTTGTATGGCTAGGTGTTGTCAATGCAGAGGGAATCAAATCGTTAGAATCCATGCAAGCGCATTTTACTCAAAAACTAATGAGTGAAGGCAGCATAATTACCTACAAAGGTGAATTTTTTGCGCTTGCACCACATTTTGTGCTTTGGAAATATCAAACTCCAATTTCTAAAGAAGTTTATATTAATAAAGATTCAATGGTGGTTTATGAGCCAATGTTAGAACAAGCTATTTTTAGCACTTTAAGAGAAAATATTGATGTTTTAAATCTTATTAAACAGGCAAAATTTGTTGGAGAGAATCACTATATTGCAGAGATTTTGGGACAGAAGTATGATTTGTTTTTTGAAAAAGGGATTTTAAAGCAAATAGCTTTTGCGGATTTAGTGGGAAATCATATTGAGATTTTTTTTGATGGCATACAAATTAATCATAAAATTGACCCAAAAATTTTTGAATTTAAACCCACAAGCAATTTGGATATTCTTTATAATTAAAATGTTTTGCGTTTTTAAAGTGATGTGTAAAAAAAATAGCAGCAGGAGAATTTTTATCCTAAAATTTAATTTTTTTTGACTTTTATAAAAAAGTGCATTACAATAACTTTAATTTTAAGGAAATTTGTTTTTAAGGAGAAACTATGGCAACAATTACACTAATTAACAATGAAACAGGTGAAAAGTTTGATTTTGATTTAATAGAATGCACTAGAGGACCCAAGGCAGTTGATTTTAGTAGGCTTTTTGAGAGGACTAATATTTTTGCCTATGACCCGGGATATAGCTCTACAGCAGGCTGTGAATCAACCATTAGCTATGTCGATGGCAAAAATGGTAAATTGCTGTATAAGGGGATGCCTATTGAAGAGGTGGTAGAGAAGTATCAATTTACTGATGTTGCAAAGCTACTAATTACTGGGGAAGCACCTAAAGATGAAAAAGAATCAAGAGAGTTTGATTTAGAATTGCGACACCGCTCATTTTTACATGAAGGATTAATTAATATTTTTAGCGCTTTTCCAGATAATGCCCATCCAATGGCAAATCTAAGCTCTGCAGTGGCAGCATTATCCACTTTTCATTTTGATCATAGAGAGATGGATGATGAAGATGACTACCAAACCATGGCGCGTAGAATCATAGCAAAAATTACCACTTTAGTGGCTTTTTCTTATCGTAATTCTATTGGTGCGCCTTTGATTTATCCAGATATTCAAAGAAGTTATGTAGAGAATTTCCTCTATATGTTGCGTGCGTATCCGGGTGGAAAACTTAAACAAACTTTAAATGGAAGTGAAGAGATTTCTGCCCTAGAAGTTGAGGCGCTTGATAAAATTTTTACCCTCCGTGCTGACCACGGGCAAAATGCTTCGACCACAACTGTGCGGAATGTCGCCTCTACCGGAGTGCACCCCTATGCAGCGATTTCTGCTGGAATCAACGCGCTTTGGGGACCAGCTCATGGGGGCGCAAATGAAAAGGTGCTCGTGCAGTTAGAAGAAATTGGTGATGTGAAAAACGTGGATAAGTTTATTGCAAGAGTGAAAGATAAAAGCGACCCCTTTAGATTAATGGGCTTTGGACATCGTGTGTATAAAAGCTATGACCCACGTGCAAAGGCAATTAAGGCGCTTAAAGATGAGCTTAATCAAAAGGGAGTTAAAATGGACGCAAGACTAAGTGAGATTGCTGAAAAATTAGAGGAAGTGGCGCTTAATGATGATTATTTCAAAGAGCGAAATTTATACCCCAATGTGGATTTTTATAGTGGGATTATCTTAACGGCTTTGAAGATTCCTGTAGCATTATTTACCCCGATTTTTGTGATTGGGAGAATGCCTGGATGGTGTGCGCAAGTGATGGAACACATCAAGAATCCACATGCAAGAATCACACGTCCAAGACAAGTTTATCTAGGAAAATAATAAAAACGATTTTTTGGTAAGGGTGGTTTTATTTTGGGTTTGCTAAGATACGCAAATATTTTAACTTTTAGGAAATATTGATGTCTAATAGAGAGTGGAATCCAAAAAGCTGGAGAGAAAAGATAGCTCTCCAGCAACCCATTTATAAAGATTTGGAATTTTTAAAAAGTGTTGAATCGCAGCTTAGCAAATACCCTCCTTTGGTGTTTGCCGGAGAAGCACGTTCGCTTAAAAAACATCTTGCAAAAGTTTCAAGAGGCGAGGCATTTTTACTGCAAGGTGGCGATTGTGCGGAAAGTTTTGCAGATTTTAATGCCATAAAAATTCGCGATTTATTTAAAGTGATTTTGCAAATGGCAGTTGTTTTGACTTATGCAGGGGCATGTCCGATTGTCAAAGTAGGTCGGTTAGCTGGGCAGTTTGCAAAGCCTCGCTCTAGTGATACGGAAACGGTTAATGGTGTCATATTGCCTAGCTATCGGGGTGATATTATCAATGACATACAATTTACTAAAGAAGCAAGGGAAGCTAATCCAAGCAGAATCTTGCAAGCTTATAACCAATCTGCAGCGACTTTAAATCTAATTCGTGCTTTTGCACAAGGTGGATTAGCAGATTTAAATCAAGTGCAGAAGTGGAATTTAAATTTTGTTAGCGGGGCTTCTAGTGAGCGTTATAAGGAAATGGCGGATAAAATCAATCAAGCCCTTGCATTTATGGAAGCATGTGGGATTAATTCAAACAATACCCCAATTTTGCATGAGACGGAATTTTTTACTTCCCATGAGGCGCTACTTTTGAATTATGAAGAGGCTTTGACGCGTAAAGATCATTTGAGTGGCAAATGGTATGATTGCTCAGCGCATATGCTTTGGATTGGCGAGAGGACGAGGAATTTGGAGGGGGCACATTTGGAATTTTTGCGTGGTGTGGAGAATCCTGTGGGGGTAAAAATCGGACCCAATGCGACAAAAGAAGATATTTTAGGAATATGTGAGATTCTAAACCCCAAAAATGAAGCTGGTAGGTTAAATCTTATTATTAGAATGGGAGCAAACACGATTAAAGATAAACTCCCTAAATTGCTTGATTCTATCAAAGGCGAAGGCAGGGAGATTGTCTGGAGTATTGACCCTATGCATGGGAATACAATTAAAGCAAATAGTGGTTATAAAACAAGAAATTTTGATAGTATTTTAGAGGAAGTCAAAAGCTTTTTTGAGATTCATAA
>CALVAF010000074.1 GCA_944325475.1 uncultured Helicobacter sp. | reverse complement strand
AATCAATCGTAATTTTAGAAATGAAGGGATGGACCACTCTCACAACCCGGAATTTACGATGATTGAGTTTTATTGGGCATATAAGGATTATAAAGATTTAATCAACCTAACAAAAGATCTTTTTGCTTATTTGTTTAGAGAATTGAATCTCCCTAAAGTTTTGCGCTTTAATGACAAAGAGATTGATTTTAGTGAGTTTAGAGAGATTTCTTATGTGGATTCTTTAGTCGAGATAGGCAAAATTCCAAGGGAGATTGTTATGGATGAGGGCAAATTATATGATTATTTAATGTCTCATAATGTAAAATTGGAATCAAAAATGGAGTTAGGGAAGCTGCAGAGCGAGGCTTTTGATGTTTTTGTGGAGGATAGGCTTGTCAATCCAACTTTCATTACAGATTTTCCTATCGCGATTAGTCCGCTTGCAAGACGTAATGATAGCAATCCCGAGATTGCTGATAGATTCGAGCTATTTATCGGTGGGAGTGAAATTGCCAATGGGTTTAGTGAGCTGAATGACCCACTAGACCAATATGAGCGATTCAAAATTCAAGTAGCTGCAAAAGAGGCAGGCGATGAGGAAGCACAATATATGGACGAGGATTATATCACTGCCCTCTCTTATGGTATGCCACCAACGGCTGGTGAGGGGATAGGAATAGATAGGCTTGTGATGCTGCTGACTGGAAATAATATCATCAAAGATGTGATTTTATTCCCCGCACTTAAACCACAGAAAAAGGATTAAAATGAGTTATGTTTTAGAAAAATCTGATAAAGAGATTTTTGAGTTTATAGAGCAAGAATTGGGGCGCCAAAACACACATTTGGAGATGATTGCAAGCGAGAATTTCACCTTTCCTAGTGTTATGGAAGCAATGGGAAGTGTTTTGACAAACAAATACGCTGAGGGCTATCCTTATAAACGTTATTATGGAGGTTGTGAATTTGTCGATAAGATTGAAGAATTAGCGATTAATCGCGCTAAAAAGCTCTTTGGCTGTGAATTTGCCAATGTCCAGCCACATTCTGGTTCTCAGGCAAATGGGGCAGTGTATGCGGCGTTGCTAAAGGCTTATGATAAGATTTTAGGAATGGATTTGAGCCATGGCGGACACCTCACACATGGGGCAAAAGTTAGCATTACAGGGCAGATGTATCAAAGTTTTTTTTATGGTGTGGAGTTAGATGGGTATATCAATTATGATAGAGTTCAAGAAATTGCTAACATTACAAAGCCTAATATGATTGTTTGTGGGTTTAGTGCGTATTCCAGAGAGCTTGATTTTAAACGATTTAGAGAGATTGCTGATAGTGTGGGAGCAATTTTGTTAGCAGATGTTGCCCATGTTGCAGGACTTGTGGTAGCAGGAGAATACCCAAACCCTTTCCCTTATGCTGATGTAGTTACGACAACCACACACAAAACATTGCGTGGTCCTAGGGGTGGAATGATACTAACCAATAATGAAGAATTTGCCAAAAAAATTGATAAAACCGTATTTCCCGGAATGCAAGGTGGTCCTTTGATGCATGTGATTGCAGGTAAGGCAGTAGGATTTGGGGAGAATCTTAAGCCTGAGTGGAAAGCATATGCCAAGCAAGTGAAGGCAAATGCAAAGGTTTTAGCGAATATTTTGCAAAAAAGAAATTATAAAATTGTAAGTGGCGGGACAGATAATCATTTGGTATTGCTTTCATTGCTTGATAAAGACTTTAGCGGTAAAGATGCGGATTTAGCTCTAGGAAATGCCGGAATTACAATCAATAAAAACACGGTTCCCGGAGAAATCCGCAGTCCTTTTGTAACTAGTGGTGTAAGGATTGGTTCTCCAGCATTGAGTGCAAGAGGATTCAAAGAAGCCGAGTTTGAAATTGTTGCAAATAGAATCGCTGATGTGCTAGATGATATACAAAATACACAAAAGCAGGCACAAATAAAAGAGGAATTAAAAGAACTTGCATTAAAATTCCCTGTGTATAATAAAGCGATATTTTAAAGTTTTTAAAAGAGGTGGAAATGGTAACAGATATGGATTTGAAACTTATTAAGATGATTACTACCCATTATTGGATTAAAGAAGCCGGAATCGGACAAAAAATCCGTCATAATGGTCGTGTCTTATATGATAAGTTTAAGAGGGTTGATGAGCCACTTACTAGGATTATCTTGCAAAGTCATTTTAGAAAAGAAATTACAATAGCACATTCTTTAATTAATTCTCAAGAAAAAGTAGAAAATATTGTGTTTGATTATAATGGATTTAATGCCGAGCGATTTTGGCATCGAGCGCAGCTGCTTTTGCGAGAAGAAGGGTTTATTAATTTTACAGCTTATGAGACAAAAACGCCCGGACATTTGCACCTCTATGTCCATAAAGGGCATACGACTTTTCAAGAAGCTTGTCAATTGGCTAAAATGCTAAGTGCAAAATTAGCGCAAAAAATGCCAACAGAGTGGAAAATGTTCCCCTCGCTTGACATTCCAAAAAATTTCAATATTCTTGTGGTGCCCTATGGAGTTTATAATAAAGAACGCGGTGCATCGTGGGCAAAACATATGTGAAAGGAGAAAAAATGGCAAATGTAGATGAAAGCAGAAAAGAGGAATAGGAGATTGATGACTTATTGCTGGGTAATAGTGAAGAGGAGGAAGCAAAAGAGCCT
>CALVAF010000073.1 GCA_944325475.1 uncultured Helicobacter sp. | reverse complement strand
CGACTACTGATTCTGCCTTACCCAAAACATCTTTAGCTGCCTCTGCAGTGATTTCTTGTCCAAAAGTAATCGTAATAGATTCGCTATGGCTACGCAAAACAGGCACTCGCACACAAGTAGCACTCACTGCAAAATCACTATGCATGATTTTATTTGTTTCATTTACCATTTTCATTTCTTCCTTAGTGTAGTCATTATCCAAAAACACATCAATGTGTGGAATGAGATTAAGCGCAATTCGATGTGGAAAAGCCTTGGGTGTTACAGAATCCATATTAAACTCAAAAAACTTCTGCATTTGTAAAACAAGCTCTTCCATTCCCTTTTTACCTGCACCAGAAACCGCTTGGTAAGTACTAACATCAACCCTTTTAATCCCAAAAGCCTTATGTAGCGGTACTAAAACCTGCACCATTTGAATCGTAGAGCAATTAGGATTGGCGATGATTCCAGTTTTCTCCCATAGCACAATATCCTCAGGATTGACTTCAGGCACAACTAGTGGCACTTCTTTTTGCATTCTAAAATGGCTTGTGTTATCAATCACAACCGCACCTGCTTTAGCCGCACTTGGTGCAAACTCTGCGCTCACACTCCCTCCAGCTGAAAAAAAAGCAATCTCAATATCTTCTTCTTCAAACACACTATGGGTTAGCTCTTTGACTTTATAAACTTCCTTTTTATAAGTAATCTCCCTCCCTACACTCTTTGCACTCGCCAAAGGCACAAGCTTGTCAATAGGAAAATTCCGTTCCTCTAAAATCTTAAAAATCTCTTCACCCACAGCCCCAGTAGCTCCTACAACAGCGACATTAAATTTTCTCATACAAATTCCTTAAAAATTAATTTTGTAGTGTTTCATTTTCTCTAATAATACCTCTTTTTGCATTCCTAAAATCTCTGCAGCGCTATCCACATCAGAATCAGAAACCTTTAGCGCCTCATAAATCAACTCTTCTTCTAAATTGGCTATTTTCTTAGCCCCGCCACTCTCTCTAGAGCTCAAAAACAAGTCTTCAGGCATAATGGTGTTATCTTCACACAAAATTGCCGCCCGCTCAACGACTGATAAAAGCTCTCGAATATTCCCTGGCCATTTGTAAGAAAGCAGCTGTTCTTTAGCTCCCTCGCCCCATTTTTTCTTACCCACACCATATTGTTTATCGACTTCTTCTAGCTTCCATTCACAAAGCGGAATAATCTCCTCTTTTCTCTCACGCAATGGCGGAATATAGATAGGAATCGTCTGTAACCTAAAAAACAAATCCTCCCTAAACTCACCTTTTTTGATTTTTTTTTGAATATTGGCATTTGTTGCTGCGATGAATCGAATATCGATTTTAATAGGCTTACTGCTCCCAAGTCTCACAACTTCCCTTTCTTGTAAAACGCGTAAAAGTTTGGCTTGAAGACTAGCTGGCATTTCTCCAATCTCATCTAAAAACACGCTGCCTCCATTGGCGCTTTCAAACTTTCCTGCCCTACCCTCTGTAGCATCGGTAAAAGCCCCTTTTTCATAGCCAAAAAGCTCTGATTCCAGTAAATTGTCTGGAATGGCTGCCATATTAATTGCCACAAAAGGTGCTTTTGCCCTCAAGGAATTATTATGGATATAGTTTGCAAACACTTCTTTGCCAACCCCACTTTCGCCTAATAGCAAGATAGCCGCATCGGTTTTGGCAGCTTTGTCGGTAAGATTCAATGCTTTTTGCAAAGCTGGGGAAGTTGAGATGAAATTTTGTTTCTGTGTTTTTTGTGTGCTTTTTTGGAATGTTTTAGAGAGGACTTCTTGAGCCTTTTTGGCACGATGAATAGCTGCTACTAAGGTTTCAATATCAAAAGGCTTAGTCAAAAAATCCTTCACCCCAAGTCTAATGGAATCAATTGCCTTATTCAAAGTCGCATTCCCTGTGATAATCAAAGCCTCATAACGCCCATTTAACTCCCTTAAAAACTCGATTCCATCCATTTGAGGCATATTAATATCAGTAATGATTAAATCAATGCTATCATCAAGCTTTTTGAGTGCATCTTTAGCGCTTTTGAAGCTCACAACTTCAAACTCTTCATACTCGCCAAGTGCAATCTCTAAAGATTTTCGCATATTAATATCATCTTCAACAATGGCTAATTTCATCACTTCTCCTTTGTGTTTGCTACAAGATGATAGATTGTAACAATACCTCTTTCGTATTCTATTTTAATTCGTGTCGCTGGAATGGATAAATAACTCACAAAATCCCCTTGATAATCATAAGCCCTGCTCCTATCTTCTAGCTTCACGCCCCATTTGAAAAAACATTCCAAAATTGCCTCTTTTGAAGAATCTAAAAACTCTTTTTCGCTTGTAAAATCATGTATTATTTCACATTTTTGATAAGGATTTTTGATTTTATTTAGCAAACTAGCACTTAGCATTGCAGGAGAAAAATAGTATTTTTCGCTCAAAACAATCCCATTTTTGACTGCCACCCTATAAGAAAACAAATACTCTGTAGCCCCCAAAAAAGCATTACAAAGCATGATTCCAAGACAAATTTTGCGCATTATTCCTCATTATTTAAACCTAACAATCCATTATCCTCTTCTAGCGCCTCACTTTCTTCTTCTTTTTCCTCTTTAGGACATCTTGCGATAGAGACGACTTTATCATCATTGACATTAACAATAATTACACCGCTTGTAGCGCGCCCTGCCTTACGGATTGCTTGCATATCCACGCGAATCATCTTACCACTAGAGGTAAGCACCATTAAATCCATGTTTTCATCAACATTTACTACGCCCACAAGCTTCCCAGTTTTGCTTGTGAGTTTCATCGCAATCACACCCTTACCACCACGATTAGTGATTCGGTATTCATTAATTTCTGTGCGTTTGCCTATACCTTTTTCACTCACGCTTAGGATTTCCTCATTTTCACTAGAAACCACCGTTGCCCCAATCACATAATCTTTTGGAATCTTAAACTTAATGGCTGTTACCCCACGTGCCACTCGCCCAATCTCGCGCACATTATCCACACCAAAGCGCACACACATTCCCTCATAGGTCACCACCAAAATCTGCTGAATCTCTGGGTTAATGATTTTAGCTGTTACAAGCTCATCATTCTTATCAAGGTTAATAGCTTTAACGCCAATGCTACGGATATTTTTAAACTCACTCAAATTAGTGCGTTTGATGATTCCATTTTTAGTAAAGAAAGCAATGGACTTGTCTTCATTGAAATCCTTTGTTGTAATCGTTGCCATAATCTTTTCATCAGGAGCTAGATTAATGAGATTGACCACAGCTTTACCAATAGCCGTTCGGCTTGCCTCTGGAATCTTATAGACTTTAAGCCAATAAAGCTGTCCTTTATTAGTAACAAACATAATTGTATCGTGTGTATCGGAGACAAAAAAACTCTCAATAAAGTCATCGTCATGGGTATTTGCTGAAATCTTCCCTTTGCCTCCGCGGTTTTGCTTCTCATAAGCCCTAAGAGGCACTCTTTTAACATACCCGCGATGACTCATTGTAACCACAACTGCTTCATTGGGAATCAAATCCTCCACATCAATGCTTTCATAATCCTCTTCAATCATTGTTAAACGTTTGGTGCTAAATTTCTCTTTGATTTCAAGCAATTCCTCTTTAATGATTTTATTTAGTAATTCCTCACTTCTTAGAATTAAGCTTAAATATTCAATTTCTTTAATCAATTCTTGATATTCTTTTTCAATCTTATCTCTCTCTAAGCATGTTAAACGTTGCAAACGCATATCTAAAATCGCTTGTGCTTGAATCTCGCTTAGGCTAAATTGCGACATCAAGCCTTCTTTAGCAACTTTTGGGTCACTACTAGAGCGGATTAAAGACACAATTTCATCGATATTTTCTAGCGCAATTCTCAAACCCTCTAAAATATGCGCCCTAGCCTTAGCCTTTTCTAACTCAAAAATCGTGCGTCTTATCACAACACTTTTGCGGTGAGAGATAAATAAACTTAGCAATTCTAAAAGCGTAAAAATCTTGGGTTCTTTATTGTAAATAGCTAACAAGATGATTCCAAAAGTACTTTCCATTGGCGTGGATTTAAAGAGATGATTAAGCACAATCTCACTCATCGCCTCTCTTTTTAGCTCTACAACAACCCTAATCCCATCTCTATCAGATTCATCACGCACTTCTGCAATCCCTTCAATTACTTTTTCTTTAGCTAACTCTGCAATTTGCTCCACAAGCCTTGCTTTATTGACTTGATAGGGAATTTCATCAATCACAATAATATCTTTAGTTTTAGTTTTTTCAATGTGAGTTTTAGCGCGAATCTTGATTCGACCGCGTCCGGTTTCATAGGCTTCTTTAATTCCGTTTTTGCCATAGATGATTCCGCCTGTGGGGAAATCTGGACCCTCAACAAACTGCAGAATATCGCTCAATTCCGCCTTAGGATTATCAATCAAATGCACAAGTGCATCAATAATCTCATCTGTTCTATGTGGAGGGATATTAGTCGCCATACCCACAGCAATTCCATTAGAACCATTAATAAGCAAGTTAGGCAAACGACTAGGGAGAATATCTGGCTCTTTTAGTGTATCATCATAATTTGGGAGAAAATCTACTGTGTCTTTGTCAATATCCCTTAGCACCTCTTCAGCAGCTTGTGTCATCTTTGCTTCGGTATAACGCATCGCTGCAGCACTATCCCCATCAATGCTACCAAAGTTTCCTTGCCCATCAACAAGTTCTAAACGCATAGAAAAATCTTGTGCCATTCTAAGTAATGCATCATAAACCGCTGTATCGCCGTGTGGGTGGTATTTACCGATGACATCACCCACGATTCTTGCAGATTTTTTATATTTAGCTTTTGAAGTTACTCCAAGCTCATACATTGCATACAAAATTCTTCGATGGACAGGCTTTAGCCCATCTCGTGCATCAGGCAATGCACGCCCTACAATCACACTCATTGAATAATCAAGATAACTCTCTTTAATCGAATCTTCAATATTGATATTTTGTATATCTTGGTTTAACAAATCAGACATTTCTTCCCTTTTGCATGTGTATAAAAAATTCTATATTGTATCTTTATTTAACTTTAATTTTGCTAATATAAGTATAGGGGGTAGTTTTATTTCAAAGTGCAAATTTTAAAAGTGAAGTGCTTTAAAGTGCGATAAAATAGAAGTTTGTTCTTTAGATTACTTCGATTTAAAGTGGAAAATTAAGTTTAGATTTTTTCAC